>JBBSVG010000685.1:0-2097 GCA_038233775.1 Bacteroidota bacterium
CTATCCGGTCGCCGTATCGAGCGGCCGACCGGTCGGCGACCCGGCGCTCGTCTCACCCTCGGGCGACAGCGGCCCGTTCGCCGACCGCTGGCTGGTCTGGGCGACAGCCGATGATCGCGGCGGACTGCTCGACGCGGTCAATCTCGGGGTGGGTACGCCGGTTTGGGGCGAGCGCTACGGCGACGGACACAACCGGTCGATGGTGTTCGGCGGCGGGGTGGTTGCCCGACCGAACGCCCCGATCTTCCCGGCTGGCTCAGTTTACAACTGGCCCAATCCGGTCCGAAACGGCGCGACCGAGACGTTCATCCGCTACCACCTGCCAGCGCCGGGCCGCGTCGCCGTAACGATCTACGACCTGAGCGGCACCCGTGTCGCCCGGCTCGAGTCGGCTGCGAGCGGCGGACTCGATGAGCAACTCCGCTGGGACGTGACCGGCGTCCGCAGCGGCGTTTATCTCGCTCGGGTTGAAGCGACGCTCGACGGTTCCGGTCGAAGCGAGCAAACCGTCGTCAAGATCGGGATTCTCCGGTGAGCCTTCTTCGCAAACTCGATCTCCGCCCCGTGCGCCGTCTGCTCGCCCTCGCTGTGCTGTTGCTCGGCTGGTTTGCGACCGGTCGCGCCGCCGCGCAGGATCTGGTCAACGACGGGTTGCCGCCGTCGATCCGCTGGCGGACCATCGACACGCCGCACTTCCGCGTCCATTTCCACCCCGGCGCCGAGCGGAGCGCCCAAGTCGTCGCCCGCGTCTCGTCCGACATCTACGGGCCGGTCACCAGCTTCTACGACCACGAGCCGAACACAAAAGTTGACATCATCCTGATCGATTATGAAGACGACGCCAACGGCTCGGCGTTCTTCTTCGACAACAAGATCGAGATTTGGGCGCCGACGCTGGATTTCATCGACTTCAACTTTCGCGGGACGCACAACTGGCTGCGGAACGTCATCACCCACGAGTTCACCCACATCGTCCAGATTCAGACGGCGATGAAGTACGGCGGCCGGCGCATCCCGGCGGTGCAGCTGCAGGTGTTCGGCTACGAGTCGGTCAGCCGACCCGACGTGCTCTACGGCTACCCCAACGTGCTGATCTCGTATCCGCTCGCCGGCGTCAACGTCCCGGCGTGGTTCGCCGAGGGCGTGGCGCAGTTCGAGCGGCCGCAATTGGGCTACGAGACGTGGGATTCGCACCGCGACATGTTGCTCCGCACCCGAGCGCTCGAACCCGACGGCTCCGATTTCGGGTTCCTCTCGTGGAACGACCTGGGCTCGTTCGGCAAGACGAGTCTGGGCTCCGAATCGGTGTACAACGCCGGATTCGCCTTCAGCCGCTACTTGGCCGCGACCTACGGCGAGGGCGCGCTCGAAGCGATCAGTCGACAGCTCAGTCGGCTGACCTCGCTCAACATGGACATCGCGATGGACCGCGCCTTAGGCAAGCCCGGTGGCGAGGTGTACCATGACTTCACCCGACAGGTTCGGGCCGATTATCTGGAGCGGACCAGCCGTGTGCTGGAGCACGAAGTCACCGGCGACACGCTCGGTCGGGTCGGCTTCTCGAACCTCTATCCCGTCTGGGCGCCGACTGGCGACACGCTCTATTACGTCTCGACCCAGGGCGCCGATTATTTGGGCCAGTCGAGTTTGTACCGGCTGGTCGTCTCCGATTCCGCTGCGGCAAAGCCCGAACTGATCCGCCCGGCGGTTCGGTCGGCGCTTGCGCTCTCGCCCGACGGCCGGACGCTCGCCTACGCCCGCCGCTCGGTCCCGACCCGCGCAGCGCCGTCGAAGTTCGACCTGTTCAGCTACGATTTAGGCAAGAAAAAAGAGACACAACTGACCCACGGGCTGCGAGCCCAGTCACCGACCTTCTCGCCGGACGGGACGCAGATCGCGTTTCTGGCCGGTTCGGACGGGATCACCAACCTGTTCGTCATATCGGCCGACGGGTCGAGCCCGAAACAGTTGACCGACTTCACCCACGGCGAGCAAGTCTTTACGCCCAAGTGGACGCCCGACGGCGGTCGGCTGGTCTTCGCCGCGCTCGGCTCTCGGGGCGAGAACCGCGACCTCTACGCGCTCGATCTGACCACC
>JBBSVG010000686.1:0-2094 GCA_038233775.1 Bacteroidota bacterium
GACATCGGGCGGCTCGATGCCGTGATCGGCGGCATTGCGGACGAGGTGCAGCAGCGGGTCGCGCAACCCGTCGAGCACGGCCCGGTCGAGCTGCGTCTCGCCGCCCTCGGTGACGAGATGGACCTCGCGGTCGCCGCTGCGTTGCAGGTCGCGGATGGCGCGGCCCATCAGGTCGAAGATCGGCGCGATCCGGGTCAGCCGCAGCCGTTGCAGTCCGGCGTACACGTCGCGGGCGATGTCGGCTTCGCGGTCCCGCAGCTTCGTGACCGTGGTGGCCGAGCCGAGCGGGTCGAGCAGCGAGGCCAGCATCGGATCGGCCATCAGGTCGGGCGCGTGGGTCCGCAGGTGCGTCAGCAGCCGGGCGATGTCGCCGCCGAGCAACTCGGCCCGGTTCAGCCGCGACTCCAACCGCCGGACGCCGGTCAGGAGGTCGCCGGCCAGATCGGTGACTTCGTCGAGCAACCCGGTATCGACCCGGACCTGTTCGGATGCCGGACTCGGCGCGGTCGGCGCCACCGGCTCCGGCATCGGGGCGCTTAGCTCGACGGTCGCGCTCGGCTCAGACGGTCTCGGCTCGACCGCCTCGGTGGGTTTGGTTGCAACCGGTTGGGCGGCAGGCGGCGGTTTGGCAGCGGGTGCGGTGGACGGGTCGGCGAGCTTGGCGATGATCTGCTCGACGGCGGCGTCCGGCGGTGCGCCGGGATGAAGCAGCCCGGCCTCAACGGCGGGACCGATGGCGTCGATGGCCTCGAGCACCCCCTGAACGAGCGCTGGCGAGAACGTCGCCTCGTGACGCTTGATCCGGGCGAACACGTCCTCCAGCCGATGGGCCAGCGCCTCGGCTGGCATCACCTCGACGGCGCGGGCGGCGCCTTTGAGCGAGTGGGCGGCGCGGAACAGTTCCTCGAGTCGCGGATCGTCGCCTTCCGGCGGCGTGGTCTCGAGTTCGAGCACCAGCCGAGTCATCGTCTGGATGTGCTCGTCGGCCTCCGCGCGGAAGGTGGCGATCAGTTCCTGGAGGAAGGCGTCATCGGGTTGCATGGCGTCAGACCCGGTACTGGGCGACGGTCTCGCGCAACCGCTGGCCGAGATCGTGCAGCGCCGAAGCCGAGCGCTCGTTCTGCTGGGCGCCGATGACCATCTGGCTCGTCCCCTGCTGGATGTCGCGCACGGCCAGATCGACCTGATCGAGGCCGATGTTCTGCTGCTGGATGGCCGCCTCGATCTGCATCGTCGCTTGGCTCGCTTCCTCGATGGCTTCGGCCAGATGGCGAATCTTGGTTGCGGCGCTCTCGGCCAGCGCGACGCCGACATCGGCCGCTTTGGTCCCCTGCTCCGTCACCATGACCGTCGCGGTGGTCGCTTTCTGGATGTCGTTCAGGATCGTCGAGACCTGAGTGGTGGCCGACTTCGACTGCTCGGCCAGCGCCCGAATCTCGCCGGCGACGACAGCGAAGCCGCGACCGAACTCACCCGCTTTCGACGCCTCGATAGACGCGTTGAAGGCCAGAATCCGGCTCTGCTCGGCGATGTCGTTGACGCTACCGATGATCTGGCCGATCTCTTGGGTCCGCTCAGACAGTGTCAGGATTCGCTCGGCGATGGAGTTGACCTGGGCCTTGATCTCGGCCACGCCGGTCATCGCCCGCTCGACAGCGTTCTGCCCCTCGGTCGCCACGGTCAGCGCCCGCTGCGAGACGTCGAGCACCTGTTTGGCCTTCTGGCCGACCTGTCGCGCGGTCTGCTTCAACTGCTCCATCGTCGTCGCCGTCTCGGTCACGGCGGCGCTCTGCTCGGCGGCCGAGGCGGATTGCTGCTGGGTCGCGGCCGTGACCTGCGTCGCAGCCGCAATGATGTTCGATACCTCGCCGTTGAGCTTCTGGACCATCTCGCGCAGCCCGAGCGCCATGCTGTTGAACGACCGGTCGAGCATCCCGATCTCGTCGTTGTTCGCCATCGGCTCGTGCTCGATCCGCAAATCGCCGGTCCGAATCCGCTCGGCCGCCGCCGCCAGCGTCACGACCGGCTGGGCCACCTTCCGGGCCAGCAGGCCAGCCGCCAGCAGCGCGAACAGGGCCAGCACGGCGCTGACGA
>JBBSVG010000687.1:0-2091 GCA_038233775.1 Bacteroidota bacterium
GACCGGCCGGGGCCAGCGCCACGCGGCCCGGCACCAGCGGCGCGCCGTCGGTGGCGAGCGTGACCGAGAGCGCAGACTCGCTGTCGAGCCAAGTTGCCATCCCGGCGGCGAACCCCGGCGCGATGTGCTGGACAACGACAATCGGCACCGGATAGTTGGCCGGCAGCCCGCGCAAGAGCGTCAGAATCGCCTGCGGTCCGCCGGTCGAGGCGCCGATGGCGACCAGTTCGGGCAGACGGCCACGCCGCCAGCGAAGCGGGTCGTTTGTCGTCAGCGGCGGCGCTACCTCGTCCCGATCCGAGTCGCGGTGGCGCCGAACGACGTGGATCTCGCTCATCAGCCGCAGCGTCTGGGTCAACCGTCGCGCCATCGCAGCGAACCCGCCGCTCTGCAACAAACGCGGCTTCTCGAGCACCGTCAGCGCCCCGGCTTGCAGCGCTTTGAAGGTGATGTTCAACTCCTCGGCCGTCGTGTCGTTGGCGACGACGACGATGGGGACCGGGTTCGTCGTCATGATCCGCCGGGTCGCCTCGAACCCGTTCAACACCGGCATCTGGATGTCCATCGTGACGATGTCGGGCTGGCAGAGCATGACCTTCTCGACCGCGTCCTGCCCGTTGATCGCTTCCGCGACGACGGTGAAGCCATCGTCGAACGAGATCACCTCGCGCAGCAGTCGGCGGACGACGGGCGAATCGTCGACGATCAGCACCCGGATCGGTTTCATCGCCGCACCCCGGCTGGCCTAACGGGCGGTGGCGGCGCGCCGGTCCGGTCGCGCAAGAGCCGTCCAATCGTCGCCAGCAACTCGCGCTGGTCAAACCGGCTCTTGACGATGTAGCCGTCGGCCCCGGCGTCGAGCCCGCGCATCCGGTCGGCCTCGCTCGCCAGTGAAGTCACGAGCAGGAGCGGCAACCGGGCCAGCGGCGGCGGCTGCGCCCGAATCCACTCGGTCAGCCCGATCCCGTCGAGTTCCGGCATCTCGACATCGCTGACGACCAGATCGGGCGGCTCGTTCTCGATCTGCCGAATCGCCTCGCGACCATTGAGCGCGACCCGGACCCGATAGCCCTGCGATTCCAAGATGTGCTTCTCCAGCGTCCGGGTCGTGACCGAATCATCGACGATCAGCACCGTCGGCGTCCGGTGCACCACTGCGACGACGGGGCGCGGGGCAGCGGCGACCGACGGGGCCGAAACGCCCTCGGCGGCCAGCACCAGATCGGTCGGGTTGACGACCAGCCCGAGGCCGCTCTCCGGCAGCCGGGCCACCGCCGTCAGAAACGGCAACCGGACGACTGGCGGACCGAAGCCGCGCACGACGACCTCGATCTCGTCGAGCACTTCGGCCACCAGCAGCGCCGCGCCGATCCCGGCTGAGCCGTCGGCCGGGGCGAGCAGGACGACCGGTTGTGCCTCGCTGTCGTCGGGGTCGCCCTCGGGCACCGGCAGGCCGAGCAAGCGGTGCAACCGGGCCACCGGGACCGGCCGCGAACCGGGGCCGTCGGGTCGCCAGACCAACCGACCGGACACCTGTTCGCCGTCGGCTGGGCGAAACCGGGCGGTCCGAACGACGGCGCCGAGCGGGAAGATCAACGGCGGCGCGCCGGCGGTGGCCCGAACCAGCAACCCGTGGACGGTCGCAAGGGTCAGCGGGACGATCAGCCGAATCATCGTCCCGCCGCCCGGCGCCGAGCGAACCTGGATCGTCCCGCCGAGCAGCATCTGCACGTTGCGCCGGACGACATCCAACCCAACGCCGCGACCGCTGACCGTCGTGATCTCGGTTCGGGTCGAGAAACCGGGGCGGAACAGCATCCCGGCCAGCGTCGCCTCGTCGGGCGTGGCGCCAGCGGCGAGCAGCCCCTGCTCGATGGCTTGCTTGCGGATCGCCTCCCAGTCGAGTCCGGCCCCATCGTCCTGCACCTCGACCGAGACCTGACGACCGATCAGCGCGGCCCGCAGCGTGATCGTCCCAGAGCGCGGTTTCCCGGCGGCGACCCGTTCGTCCGGCGGCTCGATCCCGTGATCGGCGGCGTTGCGGACGAGGTGCAAGAGCGGGTCGCGCAGCCCGTCGAGCACGGCCCGGTC
>JBBSVG010000688.1:0-2091 GCA_038233775.1 Bacteroidota bacterium
CGGTGTAGGCATATGTCCGCGCCGTCGTGCTCGTTCCGGCCCCGCGAAGCGCCGCAACGCCGGTGTAATCGGCGATGGCTGCACCGTCGCGGAGCACGACGAAGCCGACGTTGTCGCGCTCGGTCGAGGTGGCCCAACTCAACCGAATCGTGTTCTGCGCCGTGACCGAGCCGCTGAACCCGTTTAGATTGACCGCCAGCGGCGCGTCGCCGAGATTCGTCGTCCCGATGGCGAAATCGGACAGGCTCGTCACGGTCACTTCGAGCGTCTGGGCGTCGATCAGCACCGTCGCCGGGTGGCCGTTCTGTCCGTCCATGATCGTCCACGGATCGGCGGCCGTCGAGCGTTTCAGGATGCGGAGCACGCTCGGGTCGGTGATGCCGGTGATGCCCGAGAGGCTGAACCGGAGCGTGACGGTCGTGTACCCGGCGCCGTCCAGCCCGCTAACGGTGACCGTTTGCGGCCACCAGCCGCGAATCCCGGCTGGCCGGACGCCCGTCGGCTCGCCGGTCAGCAACCGGTAGGCGAACTGCCCAACGCCGTCGCCGCCTGCAATCGTGACTGCAACGATGCCGGTCAGCCCGAAATTGCCCGCGCCGATGGGGGTCGGGAAGCAGGTGAAGCCAGCCGGGCAGTCGCTCAGCGTGGTGAACGTCACGGTTGGCGTCGTGACGCGACCGCCGTCGCTCGTCGCGGCGAGGTCGAGTTGGTAGGCGGTGGCCGGGTTGAGGCCGGTCAGAAGCGTGGTCAGCGGAACCGTCGTCGAGTTGATCAACGCGGTGGCAAGCTGGACCGAGTCGGTGGCCGCGCCGCCGGTCGGACCGCGCCGGAGCCAGACATCGGTCGGCAGCCCGTTCGGGTTGACCGAGCCAGCCACGGTCGCGCCGGACGAGGTGACGGCCGAGACGGTCAGCGCGCCGAGCAGCGGCGACAGACCAGCGGTGCGGACAAACGTGACGGAGGTCGAGCCGGTCCGGTGCGCGTCGGTGCCCTGATTGGTGGCGGTGAACGTGACGGTCACTTGGCCGACCCAGAGCGCATCGACCAGCACCGGTTGGACCGTCGCGCCGCCGCTGCCCACTCGCGTCAACCGACCGAGCGTGGCGCCCAGACGCGGGGCGGCGCCGCCGCTGGTTAGCCCAAGTTGCAGTCCGGCGCCGTGGAGCGCGAGCGGCGCCGAACGCGACCCGAGCGCGCCGTCTGGCGAGAACACGGTCGTCTCGACGAGCGGGATGATCCGGCCGACGGAGGCGTCGTAGGCGTTGAAGGTGACCGGCTCGCCTGCCATGTTGCCCGAGACGAGCATGAAATACGTCCAGCGCCCATCGACAAACTGCGGTGCGGCGACGGCGCGAACCGAGCTGCCGACCAGCGCCACCAGGCGGTCGGTCGGATCGGTGCTCGGCCCGTCGGGCAGTTCGAGCGTCGCGGTGACGGTCTGGTTCAGGCCGTACGCGGGCCGATCCACGACCCAACCGGGCGCCGTCGGGCTGGCGGTGCCGATCTCGTTCGACGTGGCCGACGTGACCGTGTAGCTCCACTCGACCGGCTGGCCGTCGCCTGCGCTCAGAAACGCGCTCAGGTCAATCGGATAAAACGTGCCGGTCGGTCCGATCCGCTGATCGGGGATCTGGCCGACGACCGGCGCCGTGTCGAGCGGATAGACGGTGTATTTGATTGTTGTCGCCGACGACAACCCGGCCGCCGAAGCGTCGGTCGCTTTGATCGTCAGCGTTTCCGAGCCGACGAAACCGCTCGGCGCCGTGACGGTCAACACGCTGCCCGAAATTGATGCTGCGAGCGACGAGCCGCCGGTCACGCTGAACAAAACCGCGTCGCCGTCGCGCTCGACCAGATACGGCGCCAGATCGAGCGCCGGGAAGGCGGTACCGATCTCGACCCGTTGATTGGGCAACGGGCGGAGCGCGGGGAAAGCGTCGAGTCCGCTGCTCGGGTGGAGCACGACCGGCGCGACCGGATCGCCGAGCGCGCCGCTTGGGGTGAAGGCGATCAGATCTGAGATCGTCTCGACGGCGTCTCGGTTGGCGCGGTAGAGGCGAAACACGATGTCGGCGCTCTCGTTGGCGCCAC
>JBBSVG010000689.1:0-2087 GCA_038233775.1 Bacteroidota bacterium
AGCTCGGCCAGAAGGTGCTCACCGTGGTCGCGGCGGCCTCGCCGCTGAGCCAGCCGTACGGCACCACGTCGCTACCGACCGTCAGCTGCATCGCCACCGGCCTGCAACGAGATCGGATGCTCGTCCTTGTGTCGGGTCGCCCGGCCGAAATGGTCCGGCTTGGCGGCAGTTGCGCGTCGACGGTTGGTGGCGACCATCGCACCGGGCGGATCCGACTGGGCGGGTTGACGGGGGACGACGTCGTCGCGCTGGCGACGTCGCTCGGGTGGTGCCTCTCACGTCTGCGGCCGCCGAGCGGCTCCGGGAGCACACCAACGGGAACGAGGTCGGAGCGAGGCGGCGGACGCCGCCTTCAAGGCCGCGCCTCGGCTGGCGGCGAGGGTCCCGTCGCCGCACGCGGTGGCCCTGCTCGAGCTGAGCGACGGGCGCCGGTTGGTCGAGCGAGGTCGCCACGCCGAGGCCCGCGCCGAGCTGTCGGCGGCTCGGGGCCGCTTGGCCGAGCTCGGCGCCCGCCCCGACCTCGAGCGGTGCGACGCCTGTTGCGCGCGGCCGGGGCCGCCCCAGGAATCGCCGACGTCAACCCGACCTTCGGCCTCACACCGACGGAGATCGTGGTGACCGGACTCGTCGCCATGGGACGGACCAACCACCAGGTTGCCAGCGAGCTCTTCGTCAGCGTGAAGGCAGTCGAGTTCCACCTCACGAACATCTTCGCCAAGGTCGGGATCCGGTCCCGGCGAGAGATCCGCGGCGCGCTGCAGGGTGGGCCACAGTCCGTCGGCTTCGACTCGGCGTGAAGGACCGGCCGTGTGGCCGGCGCTCCCCAGCCGTCACATGCTGCAGTTATTCCGATAATCCGTCAAGGGGTGATCGGGGTATTCCGGTAATCGAGGGTCAGCCGGTCTCGGCGGGGAGGGTGCCGAGGAGTCGGTTGTGATGCCGGCTTTGACAACCGTTGATAGCACCGGCAGACTTTGATGATGAGTCGGAACACGATGAGCTTCGCCCTGCCCGAGTCGTTGCGCGCGTACATCGATGCACGGGTCCGCGCCGGCAGCTACGGAAACACCAGCGAGTACCTGCGCGATCTCATTCGACGCGATCAGCACGATCAGGCAGCGCAACGTCTTCGCAATCTGATCGCCGACGGGATCGCGTCCGGCGCGGGACGCGTTGCCACCGACGAGGTGATAGCAGCACTCCGCGACCAGGCGCTCGGCGCCGACGCGTGACGACAGCGCTACTGCGGCCGCTGGCTGAGGCCGACCTCATCGCACGAACCCGCTTCTATCGAGCGGACGGCGGCGACGGCCTCGGCGAACGATTCTTCGACGCCGCCGTTGCCGCGCTCGGTGCTCTCACGCGGATGCCAGGCGCAGGATCACCAGGCGTCGGTGAGCTCTGCGGCATTCCAGGCCTGCGGGTTCGCCGGGTGACCGGTTTCCGGTGCAACTGGTTCTACTTCGTCGCCAATGACCACGTCGACGTCGTCCGCCTTCTTGCGGATGCCCAAGACCTGCCGACGATCCTCGCCGACGTGAGGCACGAATGACGACCTGCTCGTCGCCGTTGTCGAATGCTGTACAGCGCTACCCAATCTGAAGGACCCGAAGCTCATCCTCGCACGACTCGAATCACCCGGGTAAGCCCTATCCAGACACAGAACGATCACGCCGAACCACGACGCCTTGATAACTCTCGATCGCGCCAGATCGCCTCGCTTCGGGCCTCCGTGTGGCTCATTGAATACTGCTGTGGTTGGGTGCGCCGCTGCGGGGTTCTTCTCGCAGTCTTCCCAATCGCGCCGAGATTTCGGCTTGAAACGAGGTCAACGGTTCGAGCGGTGAACGTCGTTTACAGCGCGATGGCCCTGTTCAGACACTATTTCGAAGCGCGCCCGGGAGGATTCGAACCTCCGCCTTCAGTTTAGAAACCCGACGCTCAGGACAGGTGTTCGACCAGGTCAGAGGTAGCGCCGGCTCGTGGTGGATTACTGTCATCCCAAGGCCTTCCCAAAACTGCGGGCTACTCGCGATCACTGACGGTGAGATGGTTGGGGGTGATGCGTGATGGTCCGGCCGATGCAG
>JBBSVG010000690.1:0-2081 GCA_038233775.1 Bacteroidota bacterium
CAAGCGGCGGTTAAAGCTCCGGCTGGCCGGAGCCATGAACGGAGCGATGAACGGGCAGCGGACGGGCGGCGTGATGCGGCTCCGGCTGGCGCTCACCTCGGGCCGTCGTCTGGCGATGAACCACGCCACCCAAGAGATGACCGACCACTACACCGAGCCGGACGACGCGGCCACGCACGAAGCGCTGGCGGCCATGACCGGGCTGCTGGATGAGCTGGCCGGTGGGGCGCCGCCGAGGTAGGGGCGGCATGGGTTGTGGATAGTGTCAGCTTTGGCTATCCCGGCTGCTATCCACAAACTATTCACGAACCGGCCCCTGCGGCCCCTGTTTGGCGGATCAGATGGCGCAAACCAGCGCAGAAAAGCCCACTCCGCTAATGCGGCAGTATGAGCACACGAAGGCGAAGTTCCCCGACACGGTGCTGCTGTTCCGCGTCGGCGACTTCTACGAGACGTTCAACGACGACGCGAAGATCGCCTCGCGCGTCCTCGGGATCACGCTGACCAAGCGCGCCAACGGCGGCGCGAGCGAGACGCCGCTGGCCGGTTTCCCGCACCACTCGCTCGAAACCTACCTGCCGAAGCTCGTTCAGGCCGGTCTAAAGGTTGCCGTCTGCGACCAGTTGGAAGACCCGGCCCTCGCCCGTGGGATCGTCAAGCGCGGCGTGACCGAGGTTGTGACGCCGGGCGTGACCTTCTCCGACCGGCTGCTCGACCATAAGCGGAACACGTATCTCGCCGCCGTCGTCTGGAAAGACCCGTTGGTCGGCGTGGCGTTCGTCGATGCCTCGACGGGCGAGTTTCAGGCGACCGAGATCCACGGGCGCGACCTGAAAGAGGTGCTCGAGACGATCCAGCCGGCCGAGGTGCTCGTCCCCAAGCGCGAGCGCAAACGGGCGCAATCGGAGCTGAAAGGGCTGCTGCTGAGTGAGCGCGACGACTGGATCTTCGGCAGCGATTTCGGGTTTGAGACGCTGACTCGGCACTTTCAGACGCACTCGCTCAAAGGGTTCGGCATCGACGGGCTGCCGCTCGGCGTCGCCGCCGCTGGGGCGGTGATGCACTATTTGGAGGAAACGCAGCAGGGCAAGCTGCCGCACATCCGCAAGCTGACCCGGTTCCACGCGACCGACTACATCGCGCTCGACGCCAGCACCAAGCGGAACCTCGAACTGACCAGTTCGATGCAGTCCGGCGGCAAAGACGGGACGCTCGTCGCGATTCTCGACCGGACGCGGACCGCGATGGGTGGGCGGTTGTTCAAGAAATGGATCTCGCGACCGCTCAAAAAGCTCGACGCCATCGAGAAGCGGCTCGAAGCGGTCGCCGAATTGGTTGAGCGGAGCCGACTGCGCGTAGCGCTCGGCGAGGCGCTGTCGAATGTCGGTGACTTGGAGCGGCTGATCGCCAAGATCAGCATGGGTCGGGCGACGCCGCGCGATTTGATGTTCCTTCGCCTCACGCTGCAACAGTTGCCCGCGCTGAAAGAGCTGCTCCGCGAGGCCGAGGGCGACACGCTGGCCCGGTTGCGCGAAGGGCTCGACCTGCTGCCGCACGTCACCGACCGGCTGGTCCGCACGCTCGTCGATGAACCGCCCGCCTCGCTCGTCGATGGCGGCGTGATCCGGCCCGGCTTCTCGGCTGAACTCGACGACCTGCGGGCGCTGTCCGGCGAGGGGAAAGACTGGATCGCGAACCTGCAGGCGACAGAGCGGGAGCGGACCGGGATCGGCTCGCTGAAGGTCCAGTTCAACAAGGTGTTCGGTTATTATATCGAGATCTCGAACGCGCACCAGTCGAAGGCGCCGCCGGAGTACATCCGCAAGCAAACGCTGGTCAATGCCGAGCGCTACGTCACGCCGGAGCTGAAAACCTACGAGGAAAGAGTCCTCGGCGCGCAGGAGCGGATGCTTGCGCTCGAAACGTCGCTGTTCAGCGAACTGCGGATTCTGCTGGCCGAGGAAGCCGAAAAAATCCAACGCGACGCGCAACTGTTGGCGCTGCTCGATTCGCTCGTCTCGCTCGCCGACGCCGCCGACGCCTACGGCTACTGTCGTCCGACGGTCAACGAAGGGAACATC
>JBBSVG010000691.1:0-2079 GCA_038233775.1 Bacteroidota bacterium
AACCGCGCGGCTGTACGTCAGTCGCGCCGAGCCGGGCCGAGCGGCGACCGCCCGACCCCACAGCGGCAGCGCGTCGGCGAAGCGGCGGGCGGCGACGAGCGAGGCGGCTTGCGTGGCGTCGGGCAGCGTGGGCAGCTCGGGCGCGGCCGGGTTGAGCGCGTGCGCGTCCTCGACCGAGACGAACGGCGGCAGGTCGCGTTCGATGCTGACGAGATTGCCGACCAGAATCGGGACGCCGGCCGCTTTGCACGACTCGACCATTTCGGTCAGATTCGCCCGAAACACGTCGATTCCGGCCTGATAAACCGGACTTCCCAGCGTAATCAGCTTCTGTCCGGCCATCCGCGACATCAGCGTCCCGCGAGTCGCATCGTCGTCCGATTGCAGCGCCCCGGCCACGCCGCCGACGATCCGCTGGAGCAGTTGAAACACGCGCCAGGGTCGCAGCGCGAGGTACGTCTTGACCAGCCAGCGGTGCCGCCCGAGGCCTTCCGTCGAGCCAACCGAAAGGGCGCCGTAATACTCGTTGTTGCCCGCATACACGAGCACCGCGTCGGGCTTCTGATCCAGCAGCGCGTCGGTGAACTCGGTCATCGCGTAGGACGAGAGCGCCGTCACGCCCATGTTGACGACCTCGACCGGTCGGGCCGGATAGAGCTGTTCGAGTCGGCGCCGCACAAGCGTCGGGAACGAGGCCGCATCGGCTTGGTAGGGAAACCCGGCGGTGGCCGACTCGCCCAAGCAGAAGACGCGCAGCCCGTCGGCCGGTTTGTCGCGGCGGAAAATGTCGTAGGCGCCCGGCGACGCGCCTTTGGTCGTCCGAAAATAGCGCGTCGCGATCTGCCGGTTGAGCACCAACCCGTCGTAGCCTTCCGAGCTATCGGCGACGAACACCGGGACCGACGCGCCGAAACCGACCAGCCGGAGCACGCCTTCGAGCAGCAGCAACAGAATCAGCGGCGAGGCGACGAGAATCAGCTTGAACACCCGCTCGCGCTTCGCACGGGCCGCCCGCTCCGCCTCGAGCCGCGCCTGACGACGGGTGCGCCGCTCGGGATCGAGCGTGTCGAGATACGCCTCAACCGACGAGAGCGGCAGCCGCATCGACCGGGCGATGGCCGCAGCGTCCTGTTTGGGCTGCAAGCTGCGAATCCGCGCCCGTTGCTTCTCGGTCAGCGGCGCGGGCGTCGGGTCGGCGGGCGGCGGCGACTTCATCAAAAATTCGTGTGTCGGTCGTGGAGGTTGCGGATGGACAGTTCGTTGGCGACGGCCGTCAGCATCGGGCGACCGCCGCAGAGCAGGACGAGCGGCGCGGTCAGGTGCGACAGCGGCGAGGCGAGGTGCATGTGGGCGAACCCGGTCGCCCCGCGCCAGCCGTCGGCCGGGAGATCGACCGTCAGTTCGGCGTGGACGAGCGGCGGAACAAGCGCGGTCCACTCGTCCCGATAGCACAGTTCTACCGGATTCGCCGCGCCGTAGAGCAGCGCGACCCGGCCAGCCGTCGGTCCGAGCGAGCGGAGCGCGGCCCGCAGCGGCGCGATCCCAGTTCCGCCACCGACGAGCAGCAGATCGCGACCGGCGCGAACCAGATCGAGCGGCCACGGGCGACCGAGCGGACCCATCACCTCGACCGCCGTGCCCAGCGTCAGCAGCGCGTCGGCCACCGTTCCGCCGCGACGGACGAGCAGTTCGATCCGCCCAGCCGCCCGCTCCGGCGCTTCCGCGATGGCGAAATAGGCCGGTTCAGCGGCGCCGACGCCGATCAGGACGACGTGGCCCGGCGCGTAGTCAAACAGCGGCGCGTCGGTCGGATCGAGCCAGACGCGGCTGATGTCCGGCGCGACCGGTCGGACTTCGGCCACGAGGCAGCGGAGCGGCAAGAGCGGTTCAGAGGACAAGGCGGCGCGGTCGGTTGGGGTTCGGTCGCTCAAGATAAGCCGTGCAAGCGCCAGATCGCCGGTTCAGCTTTTGCGTCGCGGCGGCGGATCACCCGCAGAGGATGCTCAAGATGCAGATCGGACCGATTACCCTGCCGTCCCCCGCCGTCGTCCTCGCCCCGATGGAGGACGTGAGCGACTT
>JBBSVG010000692.1:0-2079 GCA_038233775.1 Bacteroidota bacterium
CGCTCATGCCGGGCCGCACGCCGCCGCTGATGATGTAGCGCTCGGGCAGCATCGCACGGGTGACCGACGCTTCGCCGTAGAGTCGCAGCCAGAGTGCGCCTGCCAGCAGCGCGCCCGCTTCGCCAGCATAGACCACATCATCGGCAAGCGTACCGGTTCGCGCCCGATAGCCGCCCTCAAGGCTGAGATAACTGGGCACCGACCCGATCTGGCCGCCGAGCGCCAGTTGCAGCCGCAGATCGGCTGCGCCGCCACCGGCCGAGCGCGGAACAGCGGCGGTCGTGTCGGAGAGCGGGATGTTGACCAGCGTCTGGACCGAGAGCAACGCCGGACCCAACCACTCGCCGCTCGGGATCAGGTTCGTGCGGATACCCAGCGTAACGTCGCCGAACCCGGTCGAGGTTCGGTCGGACAGACGCGACCCATCTCGCTGGGACAGAAATCGGCCGGTGGTCGGATCGCGCAGCGTCGGATCGGCATTGCGGTACTGAATCGCCAGCTGCTTGAACGACAGACCACCGAGCACCGTCACGCGCTCGAAGACGCCAAGCTCGCCGTAGAGCGCAAGGCCGGTGTCGGAGAAGCGTCCATCGACCAGCGTGCCGAGCGAGTCGATCCCACTGGAGAGCCGGTTAACCTCGTCGGCGTAGAGCGGCTGGCGCACACCGGCCAGCCCGAACGCCTCGCGGGTCGTCCAGCGGCTGGCGCTGAGCTTGACGTAATAGGCGTCCTTCTTCTGCGGCCAGCCGCCAGCGCGAGCGAGCGTCGGCAGGGCGAATCCCAGCGCAAGGGCGACAGCGAGGCGGCGACGGATCACGGCAGCGGGTTCGGGTGACAAACGGACGATGGCCTCAAAGATACGCGACCGCTGCTCGACCGCTCACAGCCCGTGCCCGTCGAGAAAGGCGACCAGCGCTTGGTTGACCTGCTCCGGCCAGCTTGGCGGGATCAGATGCGCCTCGTTTGGGACAACGACCAGCCGGGCGCCGTCGGGACCGAGCGCGGCGGCGAGCTGATCGGCCACGTCGAGCGGCACGGCCGGGTCTTCCCCGCCGACGAGCACCAGCGCCGGCAGTCGGATCGCGCCGAGTTCGCCGGTCGAGTCGGGCCGGTCGCGCATCAGCCGCAGCCCGTGGACGATGGCATCGACGGATTGGGCCGACATCCAGCCGGAAACCTCGTCGGCCAAGTCGGGCCTTGCGTTGCGAGTCAACTCGGCAAGCATCGTCGGCAGCATCTTTTGGGCGATGGCCTCGGCTCCGGCCGACTGGGCCAGCGCGATGTCGATTGCCCGTTTTTCCCGTGCCTCGTCGCTGTCGGCCGTCGCCTTGCCGCCGACGAGCACCAGTCCGCCGAGCTTCGACGGGTGCGTGATCGCCAGCCGCAGCGCCAGATAACTGCCCATCGAGAAGCCAACAGCCGTCACCGACCGGCCCGGCGCGACGTGTTCAATCAGGTCGGCAACCGCGTCGGCCAGCTCGTCCATCGCAAGTTGATGCTCGGGCATCGGGCTGCCGCCGAAACCGGGCAGGTCGGGCACGACGACGAAGTGCGTGCCGCCGAGCGCGGCGACCTGCGCCCGCCACATCCGGCCGTCGAGCGGGTAGCCGTGCAGCAGCAGCACAACCGGCGCATCGGCCGGTCCGGTGGTTTCAACGAGCATCTCGACACCGGCGGTCGAACGGAACACGGTGGACACGGGCGGTCTCCTCGGGGCAAGGTCAACGGGTTGCCCAGACAATGCCGCCGCGACCGGCGACGTTCCTCGGGGAGCGGGTTGACCCGGCGCGGTGTTGTCCCTGCGCTCTCCTTTCACCTCGACCGAACCGACATGGCGCCGAACCGACTGGCCGACGAGACGAGTCCTTACCTCCTACAGCACGCGCACAACCCGGTCGATTGGTTCCCGTGGGGCGACGAGGCGTTGGCGCGGGCGAAGGCGGAAGATAGACCGATCTTGCTCTCGGTCGGCTACTCGGCCTGTCATTGGTGCCACGTGATGGAGCGCGAGTCGTTCGAGAATCCGGCCATCGCGGCGCTGATGAACGCGCATTTCGTCTGCGTCAAGGTGGACCGTGA
>JBBSVG010000693.1:0-2073 GCA_038233775.1 Bacteroidota bacterium
CGAAACGAAGAACGTCGCCCGGTCGGCCGCGCCTTTCAGCCCGTAGAACATCGCCATCGCTTCGGCGGCAGCCGTCGCCTCGTCGAGCAACGAGGCGTTGGCGATGGGCAGTCCGGTCAGGTCGATGGTCAGCGTCTGGAAATTGAGCAGCGCTTCCAGCCGACCCTGCGCGATCTCGGCCTGATACGGCGTGTACTGCGTGTACCAGCCCGGATTCTCGAAGATGTTCCGCCGAATCACCGCTGGCGTGATCGTGTCCGAATACCCGAGTCCGATAAATGAACGAAACACCTCGTTCTGCCGGGCGAGCGCGGCCAGTTCGGCCATCGACTCGGCCTCGCTGCGGGCGCGGGGCAGATCGAGCGGCCGGTCGAGCCGGATCGACTGCGGGACGGTCTGGCCGATCAACTCGTCCACGCTCGACAGCCCGAGCACGTCGAGCATGGCGGCGATTTCGGCCTCATTCGGGCCAACGTGGCGGTCGACGAACCGGTCGGGGTGCGGCAGTGGGTCAAGCGTCGGACGGGCGTCGGTGGCGGGTTGGGTCGCGGTCGAGGGCATGGCGAGAATCCGGTCTCATCAATGAGCGTCGGCGCCCCGGTGGAGCGGCGGCGGTGGCAGGAAAAACAAGTGGCGCCGGGCTGGGCGAAAGCTGTGCCCGGCGCCGGACCGCGAAACCGGCCGCCGGAAAGGTGCTCAGGGAGCAGGCGAGACGCCGTTGGAGCGCTCGGTCGAGGCCGACATCGGCGGCTCGTTTGCGCGAAGCAGCAGCAGCGCCGAGTGGGCGGCGGCCTGTTCTGCCTCTTTTTTGTTGCGTCCGCTGCCGCTGCCGACCGGCTGACCGCCCAGCCGGGCGACGACCGCAAACACCCGCTCGTGCGGCGGACCCGATTCGGTGACCACTTCATACACCGGCGCCCCGAATCCCCGGCTCTGCGCCAACTCGAGCAGGGCGCTCTTGTGGTTGCCGTCGCCCTGCTCGATGATCTGATCGACCGCGCCCGGTTGCAGCAACGTGCTCTCGACGAACTGCCGCGCCGCCTCGATTCCCTGGTCGAGATAAAGCGCGCCGACGAGCGCTTCGTAGGCATCGGCCAGGATCGTCTCGTTGTGCCGCCCGCCGGTCTGGGCGGTGTTGGCACCGAGCAGCAGATACTGCCCGAGATCGAGCGCTTGGGCCGTGCGGCCCAGATGCCGACCGCTGACGAGCCGGGCACGCAGCCGCGTCAGTTCGCCCTCAGAGCGGGACAGGTTGGAGCGAAACAGATGCTCACCGACGATGAGATCGAGCACGGCGTCGCCTAAAAACTCCAGCCGTTCGTTCGAGACGAGTTCGGCCCGGAGCGCGTCGCGGGCGAACGAGCGGTGCATCAGCGCCTCCAGATACAGCGCCGGTCGCTCGGGGGTGCCACCGATCAGCGACCCGAGGGCGGCCAGCGTCGATCCATGGGGATGATCGGCCAGCGATGGGCGCGGCGAAGGGCGGAACCGGCGGCGGAGCCAGGCGAACATAGGATGCGGGTCTATGGCGGCAGCGGGGAAAGGGAGGGCGCCAGGTCCGGTCGGGGCAAGCGACGGAGATCGCTACCGGACGAGCAACATTGAGCGGTGCGCGGTCCGCTGCTGACCGTCGGCACCAATGGCGCTCAACCGGGCGAGGTAGACGCCGCTCGGCAGTCCGACGGCATCGAACGTCGCGGTGTGCGGTCCGGCCGGTTGCGGTTCGTCGACCAGCGTGCGGACGCGGCGGCCGAGCGCATCGAACACGTCCAGCTTGACGGTGCTGACCGCTGACAGTCCATAGCGGATCGCGGTGGTCGGATTGAACGGGTTCGGACTCGCCGGCAGCAACCCGAATCGCTCCGGCGCCGAACCGGGCACCCCAGCCACCGACACGGCCAACGGCGCGCTGAAGTAGAACTCGCTGAACCCCGTCACCGTCACGACAAGTTCGCGGCCCTGTACGGTCGGCATGAGCGCGATGGGCACGCCGGTGCCTGGATAGGGCCGCTTCCGCACCCGCACGCCGGGCGACGCCGGATCGTCGATCCCACTGCCGGGGATCTGGTCGAG
>JBBSVG010000694.1:0-2063 GCA_038233775.1 Bacteroidota bacterium
CCGGACCTGATGCCGAGCGACATCACCGGAACCGAGGTGCTCGAGGACGACCGGGCGACCGGCGGCAAGGCGTTCCGCTTCATCCACGGACCGATCTTCTCGAACATCGTGCTCGCCGACGAGATCAACCGGACGCCGCCGAAGACCCAAGCCGCGCTGCTCGAGGCGATGCAGGAGCACCGCGTCACGGCCGGCGGCCAAACCTATCGCCTGCCCGATCCGTTCTTCGTGCTGGCGACGCAGAACCCGATTGAGCAGGAAGGAACCTACCCGCTGCCGGAAGCGCAGCTCGACCGGTTCATGCTCAACCTCTGGCTCGATTACCCGAGCGAGGCCGAGGAACGCGCCATCGTCAAAGCGACCACATCGGGCGCCCGGCCGACGCTGCGGAAGGTGCTCGGCGCGGCCGATCTGGTCCGGTTTCAAGACCTCGTTCGCCGTGTCCCGGTGGCCGATAATGTTGTCGATTACGCCGTTCGGCTGGTCACGCGGACCCGGCCAGCGGGGCCGAACGCGCCGCCGTTCGTCAAGGAATGGCTGTCTTGGGGCGCCGGGCCACGTGCGAGCCAGTACCTGATCTTGGGCGCCAAGACCCGTGCGATTCTGCACGGCCGGTTCACCCCCGATCTGGACGACGTGCGGGCGATGGCGCGGCCGGTTTTGCGCCACCGGATCGTGACGAACTTCCACGCCGAGGCCGAGGGCAAGGGCACGGTCGAGGTGGTCGATCAACTGCTGGCGATGGACTGACCTGCCGGAGATTTCCCATGACCTTTCGCGTCCGACTGCTCGTTGTCGCTGCCGCCTTCTCGTTTGCCCGTCCGGCGAGCGCGCAGGAGGCGACGGTGCGCCGCTGGCTGTTCCTCCGCGACCGGCCGGTGCCCGCCGTGTTTCCGTCGGCCGCTACGCTTGGCGTGTCGGATCGGGCGATGGCTCGTCGGCTGGCCCGAGCGCCGGGCGAAACCGCGCTTCGACCCGACGGTCTCTCCACGCTCGATCTGCCGCCTGATCCCGACGCGCTAACCGCAATCCGGGCCGAGGGCGGGCGGATTCGCTATGTCTCGCGCTGGCTGAACGCCGTCTCGGTCGAGCTGACGGCGGCGCAACTGAGCCGAGTCGAGCGGTTGCCGTCGGTGCGGCGAATCGAACCAGTCGCCACGTTGCACCGGATCGAACCCAAGTCAACCGCGCCGGTTTCGGGCGTCGGACTCGGCCGCACCACGGTCGGCGCCATCGACTACGGGCCGTCGCTCGGGCAGAATGAGCAGATCGCGACCCCGACGCTGCACGCGGCCGGGATCACCGGCGCCGGGATCGTCGTCGGGATGCTCGATGGCGGGTTCGACTGGCGCAACCAGCCGTCGCTGGTGAACGCGACCGTGTTGTTCGAGCACGATTATCTGCACAACGACGGCAACGCCGCCGACGAGCCGGGCCAGGATTTCCCCGGCGAGGAGAACCACGGGACCGAAACGATGTCGTGCGTCGGCGGCTACGCGCCGGGGCAACTGATCGGGACTGGATTCGGCGCGTCGTTCATGCTCGGCAAGACCGAGCGCGGCCAGAATCTGCAAGGCTTCGATACCGAGACGCACGACGAGGAGGATGCGTGGGCGGCCGGGATCGAGCAGATGGAGCGGTTGGGCGTCGATCTGGTTTCGTCGTCGCTCGGGTACACGACCTTCGACGAAGGCGTTTCCTATACGCTCGCCAACGGCGGACTCGACGGCAAGACGTCCATCGTCGCCCGAGCCGCCGAGCGCGCGTATGGTCTGGGCGTGCTGGTGATTACGGCCGCCGGTAACGAAGGCGCCGCTGCCGGGACGATCAACTCGCCAGCCGACGCGGTCCATGTCCTCGCCGTCGGCGGCGTGACCTCGAGCGGGACGATCTCGGGTTTCTCTTCCAACGGCCCGACGAGCGACGGGCGGATCAAACCCGACGTGCTGGCGCAAGGCTCGTCGGTGCTGGTCGGACCGCCGACCAATCCGGCCAAGCCGTCGCTGCCCGCCTACACCCGCGCCGACGGAACCTCGTTCGCCACGCCGCTGACCGCCGGTGCC
>JBBSVG010000695.1:0-2049 GCA_038233775.1 Bacteroidota bacterium
CACCGCCGCCCGCTTCCGTTGCCGTTCTCTTGCCGTAAGCTGATAGCTGACGGCTGATAGCTGATGGCTATTTCCCCCGCCCCGATGACGAAAGCCGACGTGTTCTCCGCCCGACGCAACCGCCGACTGCGGCTGACCGGTGCGGCCGTCGGCGGATTGGCGCTGATCGGCGGGGCGAAGTTGGTCGGCGATCTGCGCTCGGCGTTTGGCGGCAAACCGAGCGGCGAGCGGTTGCGCCGGCTCAACGCCTCGCCGCAGCACCCTGACGGCAAATTCGTCAACCGGCTCTCGCGTCACGATGGGCCGATTTTGACGACGCTCGGCAAGTGGTTTTTCGGCTCGAAAGACGGCCGCGAACCGACCGCGCCGATCCCCATCGTCCCGCGCCGCGCCGCCGATTTCGCCGAGGCGCCGGCCGATCTGCGCGCCGTCTGGTTGGGCCACTCGACGGCGCTGATCGAATTGGACGGGTGCCGGTTTCTGGTCGATCCGGTCTGGGACGAATACGCCTCTCCCGGTCCGCTGTTCGGCGTCAAGCGGTTCTTCGACCCGCCGCTCGCGCTGGACGAGTTGCCGCCCATCGACGCCGTCGTCCTCTCGCACGACCATTACGACCATTTGGGCGAGGCCACGATCCGCCGGTTGGCCGACCGGGTGCCGCGCTTTGTCGTTCCGCTCGGCGTCGGGGCGCACTTGGAAGCGTGGGGCGTGGCGGCGGAGCGGATCACCGAACGCGACTGGTGGGAGCAAACCGAGGTCGGCGGCGTGACGCTCATCTGCACGCCCGCACGGCATTTTTCCGGTCGCGGGCTGCTCGACAACGGCCGCACACTCTGGTCGGGCTGGGCGCTGATCGGCCAACAGCGGCGCGTCTATGTCAGCGGCGACTCGGCGATGTTCCCCGGTTTCGCCGAGATTGGCGAGCGTTTGGGACCGTTCGACCTGACGCTGATCGAGATCGGCGGCTACGACGCGGCGTGGGCCGATGTCCACATGGGACCGGAACAGGCCGCCCAAGCGCACCGGTTGGTGCGTGGCAAGCGGATGCTGCCGACGCATTGGGCGACGTTCAACCTCGCGTTTCATCCGTGGACCGAACCCGCCGAGCGGTTGCTTGTCGTTGCCCAACAGGTCGGAATCGACGTGGTGATGCCGCGACCGGGCGAGTTCGTCGGGCCGGGTCTGCCCGATCCGCCCGCCCGCTGGTGGCCGACCCAACCGTGGCGCACCGCCTCCGAAGCGCCCGTCGTCTCGTCCGGCCTGTGACGCTCGCACAGCGAGCGGCTATCAGCTATCAGCTCACGGCAAGAGCACGGCAACGGAAGCGGGCGGTGGCTCCGTTTGTGGTGAGCGTGGCCTGATACCGATGCCCTCGGCGTGAGACCCTTCACTTCGTTCAGGGTGACAGGCAACGGCAACAGCGCCGAGTTGCCGGTTCATCAATCCGCGATCAGCAATCTGCAATCGCCGGTTCATCAATCCGCGATCAGCAATCTGAAATCGCCTTTCCATCGCTCATCACTCCTCGCTTCCCAAATGCCGACCGACGACCTGTTCGCCGAACCCGCCGCTGACCCGACGCCGACGCCGCCCGACCGCAGCGCCGAGCGGTTGTTTTTGCTCGACGGGATGGCGCTCGCCTACCGCGCCTATTTCGCGATGATCAGCCGACCGCTGACGACGAGCAGCGGCGAGCAAACGGCGGGCGTGTTCTCGTTCGCCACGTCGCTGCAAAAGATTCTCGACGACGACCGGCCCGACCACATCGCCGTCGTCTTCGACACCGATCAGCCGACGTTTCGGCACATCGAGTTCGAGCAGTACAAAGGCCACCGGCCAGCGATACCCGACGATCTCGTGACCCAAATCGTGCGGATCAAAGAGCTGATTCGCGCCTACGACATCCCGGTGATCGAGCGCGACGGCTACGAGGCCGACGACGTGATCGGCACGCTCGCCCGCTGCGCTTCGGCCGACGGCGCCCAAGTCGTGATCGTCACGCCGGACAAGGATTTCTGTCAGCTTGTGAGCGACCGCGTCACGCTCTAC
>JBBSVG010000696.1:0-2041 GCA_038233775.1 Bacteroidota bacterium
CACGCCGCTCGGCAGCCCGTTTCCATCGAGCGAAACCGTGTGCGAACCGGCCGGTCGGCGGTCATCGACCAGCGTGCGGAGCCGCCGACCGAGCATGTCGAACAGTTCAATCCTGACGTTGCTGACGGCTGATAGCTGATAGCTGATAGCGGTCGTCGGATTAAACGGGTTCGGGCTGACGGCCGTCAGTCGCGCCTGAACCGGCGGCGCCGTTCGGTCGTCGCCGACGGCGTTGAGCTTGCCGAACTGGAAGATCGAGCCCGAGCTGGTGACGAACACGCCGAGGCTCGACGTGTTGGGGACCGCCACCGAGGCAATCGACTCGGTCGTGCCGGTCGGGACGAGCGTCCAGGTTGCGCCGTCGTCGAAGCTCGATGCGAGGAAACCGGACTGCCCGCCGACATAGAGCGTCGATGGGTCGCCGGGCGGATCGATGGTCAGTTCCGGGGCGAAGGCGAGGGCCGAGAGGTTGAACCGGGCCGTGTCGCCGGGCGCGGTCACGACCGACTGCCGGGTCCACGTCGCGCCGCCGTCGGTGGTCCGAAGCACCGTCCCGGCGTCGCCAGCGATCCAGCCGAGGCCCGCTTGCGCCGGATGGCCGATGATCTGGTTGAGCGCGACGGCGCCGAGCTTCGGGGTCGTGAGCGGCAGCCGGACCCGGCTCCACGTCAGCCCGTCGTCGGTCGAGCGGATGATCGTCGTGTCGTTGCCGACGGCGACCCACGTCGCTGGAGCCAGCTTCGCCACGTCGAACAGATAGCGGTTGACGAGTTTGGCCGAAACCGTCGTCCAGTTGGCGCCGCCGTTGGTGGTGCGCAGGACGACATCATCGGCGATCTTCGTGCTGGAGTTGCCGGTCACGCCGACGACAATCGCGCGGTCCGGGCCGTCCATCTCGACGCCGTAGTAGCGGACCAGCGCGTTGAACGGGTCGCCGATCTGTGTCGTCCACGTCGCGCCGCCGTCGGTCGTGTGCCGGATGGCGTGGATGCCGACAGCGAACCCGGCGCCGCTGCGGTTCGGATCGAACGCGATGTCTTCCATCTGCGCCGCGCGCGTGTCGTAGAGCGGGATGAAGCCCGGCGTGATGCTCGTCGAGCCGCTGCCGACCCGGATCTTGAACCCGGCGCCCTGGCTGCCGACGGCGACGTAGCTGTCCGGTCCGCTCGGCACGACGCGGTTGAAGCTGACGATGTTGGGTTTGCTCTGCAAGCTCCACGAGAGCCCGCCGTTGAACGACAGCACCCGGTTGCCCGCATCGCCGACGGCGACGAACCGGTCGGCCGAGAGCCGCGCCAACCCGCGCAGCGTGCTGCCCGTAACGGTCGGCCGGGGCGTCCACGTCGCCCCGGCGTCGGTCGAGCGCAGGGTCAGCCCGCCCTGCGAGGCGCCGCCGCCGATCACTGTCACGACCGTGTCGGCACCGCTGACGGTCACGTTGAGATCGGTCGCGTCGGCGTAGGTCGGCTCGGGCCGGACCAAGTAGCGCCACGAGAGGCCGCCGTCGGTCGTTTTCAGCAAGATCGTCGGGCGGCGCGGCGTGTCGCGCAGCGAGCCTTCGCCGATGGCAAAGCCGGTTCTTGCATCGGCAAAGGCAATCCCGCGATAGTTGAACCGGCTGTTCGGCACGCTCGGGACGCCAGAGATCGCCGTTTCGGTCCACGTCACGCCGCCGTCGCTGGTCCGCAGAATCCCGTTGCGGTTGCCGACCAGCGCGACGCTCGGCGAGACGACGGTCACGGTGTACGATGTGCCCCACGCGGCGGGCACCTGCGCGGTCCGGTCGAGCCACGTCTCGCCGCCGTCGGTCGAGACGAGCAGCACGCGGCTGTCACCGACGGCAACGGTCAGCTCGCCGCCGGGCGTGCCGTCGATGGACTGGAGGTTCGTCGTGACGCCGCTGGGTCGAGCGGTGAACAACTGGCGCCCGTCGGTCGAGCGGTAGATCCCGCCGCCGGCTGTGACGTAAAAAAAGCGCTCGGGCGTCCCGCCGAGCCCGTAGATCGTCGCCCCAGGAGTCGGCACCGGCACCGTCAACTCG
>JBBSVG010000697.1:0-2025 GCA_038233775.1 Bacteroidota bacterium
CGGCTGCCGCGCCGGTGAAGGCGCCTTTGCGGTGGCCGAATAGCTCGCTCTCGAGCAAACTTTCCGGCAGCGCGCCGCAGTCAATGGCGATGAACGGGGCGGCTTTGCGCGGACTGGCCTCGTGGACGGCGCGGGCGACGAGTTCCTTGCCGGTGCCGCTCTCGCCGACGATCAGCACGGTTCCCGACGAGCGCCCAGCGGCGGCGATCAGCGCAAATAACCGCCGCATCGCCGCCGACGCCCCGACGAGTCGGCCCATCGACACGCCCAATCCGGCGGCCCGCAACTCAGCGTTCTGCGCCGTCAGCGCCCGGTTCTCGCTCCGCAGCGCCTCGTGCATCCGGGCGTTGTCGATGGCGAGCGCGGTCAGATGGGCGAACGCTTCGAGAAACTCTTGGTCGCGCTCGGTTAAGAGCCCGGTTGCCAAGCGGCTGTCCATGTAGAGGATGCCGAGCGGGCCGTGTCGCGCGGTCAGCGGCAGGCAAATGAGCGAGCGAATCCGCAGGTCGAGCACGCTCTGTCGGGCGGAAAGCCGGGCGTCGGCGGTGGCGTCGGCGGAAACGAGCGAGAGGCCGCCGCGACCGGCATCGGCGAGCACTTCGGCGCCCAGCCGACCGGCATCGGCGAGGGTTGCGTCGTCGAGGTTGCGGGTTGCGGCCGGTTGCAGCGTGCCCGAATCGTCGAGCAAAAACAGCCCGCCGCGCTCGACGCCGAGCGTGTCGGCGGCTTGGTCGAGGATCGTCTGCAACAGCGTCGGCAGGTCGAGGATCGAGTTGACCGTCCGGCTGACGTCGTAGAGCGCACCCAACGAGCGGCCGTCGCCGGTGCCGAGTGCGGTGGTGCTGTCGTGGGCAGCGAGCACGGCGCGCGGCGTCGGTCGGCGGAGGTACGCCTCGCGGTTGGCCCGGTCGACCAACCGGTCGGCCAGCCGGAGCACGCCGTCGTAAGCCCGGCGGAGCGAACGGGCGGCCTCGGCCCGGCGCCCCTGACGGGTCAGCGCGCGACCGTGGGTGAGATAAACCCGCTCGGCGCCCTCGTCGGGTGTGACCTTGTCGCGCTCCAGCCGGGTGACGGCCTCGCGGGCGGCTTGGAGCGCGGCAGCGCCGTCGTCGAGCCGCAGATGCAGGCAAGCGGCCTCGGTTCGGGCGGCGATCCAGCGATCCGGCGCACCGGTCCGTTCGGCCCAACCAGCGGCCTCGTCGGCCAGCACCAGCGCAGCGCGCAGGTTGTCGGGTGTCGCGTCGGGGCGTTCGGCCTCGACCCGAGCGCGTGCGGTCAGCGCCTCCATCAGCGGCTCCGGGATCGGCGCCGGGTCGCGGACGAGGCCAATCGCGTCGTCGAGTTCAGCGGCGGCGGTGGCCGGGTCGCCAGCTTCGAGGGCGACGAGGGCGATGTTCGTTCGGGCGTAGGCTTCCCCGCGACGGTCGTTCAGCCGCTGCCGGATCGGCAACGCGGCGGCCAGCGCCGCTCGGGCGGGATCGAGCCGTCCGACCGAGAGCCACGTCCAGCCGAGGTTGGCGAGGATCATCGCTTCGCCGCGAGCATCGCCGCGCAGTCGGCGGACCCGAAGCGCCCGCTCGTAGGTCTCGATGGCGCCTTCTGGGTCGCCGGTCGCCGCCCGCAGGTTGCCCAGGTTGTTCAGCACCGAGCCGAGCAGCGCCGTCTCGCGCAGCACATCGGCTTCGGCCTCGGCCGCCTCGTAGGCTGCCCGAGCGTCGGCCATCTCGCCGAGCGCCCAGAGGACCGAACCGAGTTGAATCCGCGTCTGACAGGCATCGCGCCGGGCGCCGAGCGCTTCGAAGGTTTGGATCGCGTCCTCGATCAGGGGGCGACCGGCCAGCGTCTCGCCCAACTGTAGCGCCAGCACGATCCCGCGCCGGGTCCGGGCGACGGCCTCACCGGCCCGGTTGCCGTCGGCGGCGTAGAGCGCTTCCGCCCGAGCGTAGGCTGGCAGCGCGTCGGCGGGTTGGGCGGAGACGGCGAGGATGTGGCCGCGCACCAGATGCGCCGCCGCCTGACCGCTCC
>JBBSVG010000698.1:0-2020 GCA_038233775.1 Bacteroidota bacterium
GCCGACCTTGATCTGGCCGAGCCGATGTACCTGAAAGACGCACTCCTCCGCTGACTTGACCGACTCTTGATGGGCACCGGGCGACTGGAAGCGTTCAGCGACGGCGTGATCGCGATTCTGATCACGATCATGGTGCTCGAACTCAAGGTGCCGCACGGCGTCGAGTTGGCTGCGCTCTGGCCGCTCTGGCCGGTGATCCTCTCGTATGTGCTAAGTTTTGTCTATTTAGGCATCTACTGGAACAATCACCACCACATGCTCCACGTGACGGAGCGGGTCTCGGGCGGGATTCTCTGGGCGAACCTGCACCTGCTGTTCTGGCTCTCGCTCGTCCCGTTCGTCACGAGTTGGATGGGCGAGAACCACTTCGCCCCGGTCCCGACGGCGGTGTACGGCGGCGTGCTGCTGATGTCTGCCATCGCGTTCTGGACCCTACAGCGGACGATCATGGCGCATCAGGGCAAGGACTCGCTGCTGGCGAAGGCGGTCGGCAGAGACTTGAAAGGCAAGCTCTCGCCGGTGTTCTATCTGGTTGCGATCCCGCTGGCATTTGTCCACCCGATCCTCGCTGGTGCGCTCTACGCCACCGTTGCGCTGATGTGGCTCATCCCCGACGGCCGGATCGAACGCGCCATCGCGGCAGTCGAAGGCAAACCGGTTTAGCGCCGGTCGCTGCATAGTTAACCATCATGCCGAATGGGTCGGGTAGCGCCCCTACCTTGTCGGCGTTCACGCGAACAGACGCGATATGTCCTGGTTTCGGCGGAACAAGAGCGGCATCCAGAGCGACACCAAGCGCGAGATGCCCGACGGGCTGTGGCACAAGTGCGACGGCTGCGGCGAGATGATCCACCAGCGGCAGTTGGAGGACAACGCCCACACCTGTCCCAAGTGCAACCACCACTTCCGCCTGTCGAGCGCCGGGTACGTCCGCTTGCTGCTCGATGACGGCTCGTTCGAAGAAATGGACGCCGGGTTGCGCGCCGGCGATCCGCTGGAGTTCACCGACACCAAGCGCTACGCCGAGCGAATCCCGGCCACCATCGCCAAGAGCGGCCTGACCGACGCCGTCCGCACCGGCACTGGCACGCTCAGCGGCCACCCGCTGACGCTTGCGGCGATGGACTTCGGCTTCATCGGCGGCTCGATGGGCTCGGTCGTCGGCGAGAAGATCGCCCGCGCGGTGGACAAGTCGGTCGAGACGAAGCGGCCGTTGGTCATCATTTCGCAATCGGGCGGCGCCCGGATGATGGAAGGGGCGCTCTCGCTGATGCAGATGGCGAAAACCAGCGCCAAGCTGACCCGACTGGCCGATGCTGGCGTGCCGTACGTCTCGGTGCTGACCGACCCGACCACCGGCGGCGTGACCGCTTCGTTCGCCATGCTCGGCGACGTGAACATCGCCGAACCGAAGGCGCTGATCGCTTTTGCCGGGCCGCGCGTCGTCCGGCAGACCATCGGGCGCGACCTGCCGGAAGGGTTTCAGCGGGCAGAGTTCCTTCAAGAGCACGGCTTCGTCGATCTGATCGTAGATCGCAAAAAACTCCGCGCCCAGCTTGCTCAATTGCTCCGGCTGTTCGACAACTGACGCCCGGCCGGGGCGCGTGACATTCACCAAGCCCCTCGCCTCGCCATGTCCAACGCCGCCCTGCCGCCGGTCGCCCCGCTCGTCCAAACGCTGCCCGCGCCCGAACCCGACTCGACCGCGCCGCCGCTGCAAGTCAAGCTGATCGGCGTCCCGCTCGATCTCGGCGCGGGCAGTCGCGGCGCCAATCTGGGTCCGGCGGCGTTGCGCGTGGCTGGGATCAAGCGACATCTGCGCGAGATGGGCCTCGTCGTCGTCGATGCGGGCGACGTGCCGGTTCGGTTCGAGGAGGACGCCTTCACGGTCGAGGAAGCGCGCAACGCCAAGCATCTGCACGAGATCGCCGAAACCTGCACCCATTTGGCCGATGCCGTCCACCGTTCGCTCGCCGAGGGCTACTTCCCGCTGGTGCTCGGTGGCGATCACTCGGTCGCC
>JBBSVG010000699.1:0-2018 GCA_038233775.1 Bacteroidota bacterium
ACAACCAAGTGGACGACACGCCCTACGACATCCCATCGATCACGCTGACCCCGGCGACGCTCGGTGCGCTTGCGTCGGGCGACCCAACGTACCGCAACGGCTACGATCTGCGCGGCTTGCGGGTCCGAAACGCGCTGATTCTGCCGGAAACCGAGAGTCGCCGGATCGGCTTCATCGACAACTCCTCCGGTGTGCTCGAGCTGAGCCTGAACGGGCTGCTCTGCGCCTCGTTCGGCTCGTTTCTCGGGCTGCCCGATCTGGTCAACACCGATCTCGGCGCGACCGGCGTCGGTCGGTTCAGCTTGATGGACGCGCAGGGGTTGTTCTCGTTCAACGGGCTGTTCCCGCCGGAGCCGGACCCGTGGAGCAAGCAATTCCTCGGCTGGATCGCGCCGATTCTCGTCGAGCCGACCGCTCGGCCGCGCCTGCTCGCGCTCCGCTCGGCCCGAACCGACGGCGGCGCGACGGTGTACCGCATTCCGCTCTCGGCGACCGAATATCTGTTGGTCGAGAACCGCCAACGTGACGCGCACCGCGACGGCGTGACGCTGACCGTCTCGCGCCGCGACGGATCGAGGCAGACGCTGCACTTCGCCAGCGATCAGCGCGATTTTCAGTTCGGTCCGTTCAACACCGGCGCCGTCAACGGCGAGGTGGTCGAGATCGACGAACCCGACTGGAGTCTGCCCGGCGACACGGCGCAGGTCGGGCAGAACAAGGTCAAACCCAACGGCGGCGCACTCGTCTGGCACGTCGATGAAGCCGTCATTGCCCGGACGATTGCGGCCAACCGGATCAACGCCGATCCCCGGCAGCGCGGCCTGTTCGTCCTCGAAGCCGACGGCGCACCCGACATCAGCGGCACACGCGGCGCGGCCGAAGGGTGGGCGCTCGATTACTTTTTCGACGGCAACATCGCCCCCGGCTACCGCAACCAACTCACGCCGACCAGTTTTCCGAACACCCGCACCAACAGCGACCGGCCGAGCCTCGTCATGCTGCGCTCGTTCAGCGCCCCGGCGCCGACGATGACGGTCGAGCTGATCTCGTCGGCTGCGCTGGCGCGACCGGCCGGGTTCCCGCTCCGGCTGCCGACCCGTCCGACGGCCGACTTCGCTCTCGGCGCGACCGGACGGTTCAGTCTCGGCGGTCAGATCTACGGGCTGCGGCAGACGAGCGACAGCACGGTTGCTGCAACGGCGGTGGCCGGGATCGCCAGCGTTTACAAACCGGCCATCGGCGCCGGTGGCGACGCGTTCAACGTCGCGACGACCAGTTTCGATAGCCTGACGATCATCGGCCAGAGCGAGTCGCCCCGACTGGCCGAGCGCGTGCCCGGCGGCGCCCGCACCGCACCGGTCGCCCAGCAAGCCGACGGCAACCGCTCCGTCGTGCTCGTCGGCACTGGCGACGGGCGCGTGCGGCAGGTGCGGCTGATGGGGACGACGCTGATCGAGACGATGACCGGTGCGGTCGCCGCCGACCCGGTCGGCACCGTCACGGTCGGTTCGGGCGAGCGGTTCGTCGCCGTTCGCGCCGATAGTGTGCTGATCGGCCGTCTATTGCTCGACGCGCTCGACGGGAGCATCGAACACCGGATCGCGCCGCCCGTTGGCCGCCGATGGAACCCGACGACGGCGGTTACGCTGATCGGCGACGGCGACGTGACCATTCTGGCCGACAACCGGGGCGGACTCCACCGGCTCGTCACCGCCACCGGCGCGCTGACGCCGTTGACCGAGTTGGGCGCACCGCTGACGGCACCGCTGGCCGCATTTCGCGCCGGGGCTGGGCCGACCTACCTCCTCGCCGCCGAGGGTCGCCGACTCCACGCCGTCGCGCCGAACGGTCTCGAAGCCCCCGGTTTTCCCGTCACGCTCACCGACACGTTGCGTGCGACGCCGCTCGTCATCGGGCCGGGCGGCAGCGATCCGGGTCCGCCACCGGCCGACGAGACGGAGCGGCTGACGGTTCTGGCGCTCGCTCAGGACGGCGTGCTGAACGGGTTCGCGCTCAAC
>JBBSVG010000700.1:0-2016 GCA_038233775.1 Bacteroidota bacterium
GATAGGTGGTTGACCTCGGCCAGCACCGCCGGGGTCACACCGTAGCGTCGGGCAACCTGGCTCAGCGTCTCGCCGCGACCGACCCGGTGCGTGACGAACGCCCGTCGGGACGAGGCGGCGACGGTCGCGTAGGTGCGAGCGAACTCGTCGGCTTGACCGAGCGGGATCTTGACCGGATAGTTCCGCACGCCCGGCGGCGTACACCATTGCAGAATATCGGGGTTGAGCGCCCGGATCGTCGCCAGATCGGTCCCGGCGCACTGCGCGATGACGGCCAGATCGACCGACTCGGAGATCGGGACCACATCGTACACGAGTTCCGGCTGAACCTGATCCGGCATCGTCACGCCGAACTCGGCCGGGTACATCGTCATCAGCGAGGCGGCGATGTAGATCGGGACGTAGTTCTGCGTCTCGCGCGGCAGGTAGCGGCGAATCTCCCAGAAATTGCCCTTGCCGCCGTTCATCCGCTGCGCCCGGCGAACGCCGCCCAGCCCGCAGTTGTAGGCCGCAAGCGCCAGATGCCAGTCGCCAGTCGCCTGATACAGCTCCTTCAGGTGCTTGGCCGCGCCGCGCGTCGCCTTCTCCGGGTCGCGCCGCTCGTCGTACCACCAGTTGCCGTGCAGATTGACCATGTTGCCGGTCGCCCGGATGAACTGCCACATCCCGACCGCCGAGGCCCACGACTGCGCCGTCGGCTTCAGCCCGCTCTCGATCATCGCCAGATGGAGCAACTCCGGCGGCAGGCCGTATTCCTTGACCATGATCCGCTCGAACATCGGCCAGTACGCCGGCTTGCGCGCCAGCCAGCCGGTCACGACGCCACGGGCACGGGTCTGGAACAGCGTCACGTTCCGCTCGACGTAGATGTTCCAGTCGAGCGGAATCGTCGTGCGCGGGATGATGACGGGCGGAGGACGGAGCGCAGCCAGATCGGTGTCGCTCTCCTGCAAGAAGCGGCGGCGCAGCGCGTAGGCCGAGGTCGAGGGCTCGAGCCGATTGACCTCGGTGATGTAGGTTTCGTAGTCGGAGATGACCGAGCGGAGCAGGGCGCTGAACTGGTCGTTCTGCTCGATGCCGGGGTACGAGCCGAGTTCGGTCAGCAGTTCAATCGCCGTCTCGAACCCGTCAACGGAACCGGTCGTGTCGCCCTGCGCTTCCGCATCAAGCGCCGTCAGGTAGGCGTTTCGGGCCAGTTCGATCTTGTCGGCGACGATGTGGCTGCGGTCGTCGGCTGCCGTCGGGGCGACGGTCGGGGCGGGCTTCGGGGCGACAGCGACCGGTTTGGGCGCGGTCTGGACAACGGCGGGCGGCGGGATGACCGGTTTCGGGGCGGAGGCTATCGGCGGGGCGGTGGTGCCGCAACCGGCGAGCGCCCAGCCCAGCGGCAAGGCGCAGAGGAGCACCTGTCGGCTGCGACGTCGGAGACCGTTGAATCGCTTCATGCTTGCTCTCGGTTAGACAGACGGAATCGGCCGGGTAAAAGCAGGCTCGCCGGGCGAACCAGCGACCTCCAGAGGCACGATGAGGACGAAATCGGTTACGAACCCTGTGCCACCGGACGGATGCGGCGGCCTAACGGGGCGCACCGGACGGTCAGCGAGCGGATCGAACAGGACCGAATGGGCGATCCGACAACAGATTCAAAGGCGACTGGATCGGTCGATTCAGGCAACGATGGCGGCTCTCGGCCGCTTCACGGCGGGAAACAGCCGATTCCAACCGGCGCGACGTGACCGGCCTTCCGACGGGTTTCGCCGCTGCGGCAGCCAGCGCCCGGCCAGTTCAGCAGGTGACGACTTTTCGCGTCACCCCGCGACGCAATGAGGCGCCGGTTGCACAGATTCCCGCAACCGACGCTCGGACAGCGGAGAAGATAGGCCGTTCAGCCCCGATCCGCAACCCTGGCAACCTGAAAACCGCCGCCGCAACCGCTCCGGCCGTCCCGCTTCCAATCGCTTCCATGTCCTTTTCTCTCTCGCCGACCGTCCGCACCGCGCTTCGATTTGCCCTCGC
>JBBSVG010000701.1:0-2013 GCA_038233775.1 Bacteroidota bacterium
CCCGGCTATCTGGCCTCGGGCGGGCGGGCGCTGGTTTCAGCCGATTTCTCCGCTGTCTCGGCCGACATCGCCAACCCACTGCTCGGCTATGCGCCGGTCGATTCGCTCTACGCCACCGCCGGTCGCGTGACGCTCAACTCGGTGATCCAGTCGCAGGTGTCGAGCTACCCCGACCTACGCAACGGCCGCTTCCTCTCGGGCGCCCGAGGCTTCCGCCCGGTGACCAACGCGACCGTGCTCTACACGGCGCCGCTGAGCTACAGCAGTCCGACCCGGATCGTCCAAGCGCCGGTCGGCGCGAAGAACGACGCCGGGACGCTCGTTTTCTTGACGCTTGCCTTGCAGGATTTGGGCGGCTACGGCGTGACCGACGCAACCCGAGCCGCCGCCAACAATGCCAGTCTGGAGGCGTTCCTCCGGCAACTTCTGACCGACTTTACCGTTCTCTGAGCCGTGACTCCCCGACCCCAACTTCCCCCCTCGCGCCGTCGGCTGCCGCTGGCGCTCGCCGTGGCGCTCGGCCTCGTGTCGCCTGTGCTGATCGGCTTCGCGCCGTCAGCCGTTCAGGCACAAACCCCGACGCCGGCCCCGGCCGGTCGCGGCTCCGTCGTCGGCAAGGTCGTCGATGCGACCAGCGGCGAGACGCTGATCGGCGTCAACGTCATCCTCAAAGGCACCTATTACGGCGCCGCGAGCGATCTGGACGGCAATTTCGCGATCTCCGGCGTCAACCCCGGCACGTACACGATCCAGGTTTCGCTGATCGGCTACGCGACGGTGCAGCAGACCGGGGTGAAAGTCGCGGCCGGGGCGCCGGTCCGGCTGAGCTTCCGGTTGAAGGAAACCGCGCTCGAGCTGGACAACGAAGTCGTCGTCATCGGTGAGAAGCCGCTGGTGGACATCGAGGACGCGAGCAGCACCCGCACGATTGGTCGCGATGTGCTCGACGCCAGCCCCATCGAGAACGTGCAGGACGCCATCTCGACCCAGGCTGGCGTCGTCAACACCTCCGACGGCATCCACATTCGCGGCGGCCGGGCCTACGAGACGAGCTACTACGTTGACGGGATCAACGCGCAGGACCCGTTGGCCGGGACCGGGTTCGGGCTCGAAGTGGCGACCAACGCCTTGCAGGATCTCGAAGTCACCACATCCGGCGTCAGCGCCGAGTTCGGCGACGGGACGGCCGGTGTGGTCAACGCCCGGACGAAGGACGGCGGCGAGCACTACCAACTGAACCTGTCGCACAAGCGCGACAACTTCGGCTTCAACGGCGACGCGGCCAGTTCGTTCAACGAGCAGCTCTCGGAAGGAACGCTCAGCGGACCCGAGCCGATCACCGCAAAGCTGCTACCGGCGCTCGGTATCCACATCCCCGGCCAGATCTTCTTCTTCGCCTCCGGTCAGGCCCGCTTCTCGGACACGTTCTTCGGCCACCCGGCCAACAACGTGATCTCCTCCATCGCCGGTGAAGGGTGGGCGCCGTACGAAGACAACGGCTGGAGCGGTCAGATCAAGCTGACCTACAACATGGCGCCGGGCAAGCGGTTGCAGGTGGCCTACCGCCGGTCGCTGGAGATCAACCAGAATACCCAGTCGCTGCAGATCACCGGCAACGAGGTGCTGCTCGGACCGGGCTACCAGTACGATTTCTCGCTGCAGCCCGACAACGCCGCGACCTACACCCACGACACGCAGCTACAGTCGATCACTTGGACGCATTCGCTCGGCGCGAAGCTGTTCTACACCGCCATCGGGTCGCGGCTGTTCACCAAGCTGCGGGCCGACGCCAACGGCAACCCGCGCCAGCCCGAGTTTCTCAACCGCGACTACGACCCCCGCTCGATTGTCACCAACCCGGTCGATCTGTACAGCGATCCGGCGGGGAACCTCTATCCGGTGCCGGGTCCGGGCCTGTTCAACAACGGCGGTCTCTCGCCGCTGTGGCACGACCATTTCGCCGACGAGACCGGGCTGAAAGCCGACGTGACGTTCTTGCCGAACGAGACGAAC
>JBBSVG010000702.1:0-2006 GCA_038233775.1 Bacteroidota bacterium
CCGGCCGCTGCCAGCCCGGTGCTTGGGTCGCCCGACGCGACATCCCGGCGGAGAACGCGTCCATATAATCCAGCGTCAGCGACCGTCGGCCGACGTGCGGGCGCACATAGGCGGCGGTGCGGACAAGCTGGCAATAGACGTGATCGGGCTGAAAGTCGGCCAGCACCTGATCGAAGCGTTGCTGGGCAACCGGGTCGTGAAAATAGCCCACTTGCAGCGGCAGCCCTCGAACCAACGCCTGCGCCATATGGCGTGCAATCGCCGCTCGCCGCAGCCGATGCACCACGATGCCGCCGCGACAGAACGGCGCCACCGCCGCCATCGCCTCGGCCGAGACCGGCTCATCGCTCAAGGCGAACAGACAGATCTCGTGTCCCCACTCGGCCAGACAACGCAACTGGTTGTAAGCCCGAACCTTGTCCCCTTTGTAGAGGGGAAATGGGAAGCGGGACAACAGCACAAGAAGCTTCATCTTCGGCGATGACGGGTGTTCGGCGCAGAGCGTTGCGGTTGCAGATGAAGAGTTCAGCTGCCGACTTCGGCCGTGGCGAAGGCGCGAATCGGATGGACGATCCGGTCGATCTGCTCGGTCGTCAGTTCCGGGTGCATCGGCAGGGAAATCACCTCGGCCGCTGCGCGTTCCGTTTCCGGGAAGCTGCCGGGGCCGATCCCGTCGCGGCGAAACGCCGGTTGCAGGTGCAGCGGGACCGGATAATAGATCATGTGCGGAATCCCCGCCGTCGTCAGGTGCCGCGCCAGCCGGTCGCGCTGCGTCGAGCGGAGCGTGTACTGGTGGAAAACGTGGGTCGCGTACGGCGCCTCGGCCGGCGTCGTGATCCCCGGCACGTCGGCCAGTCGCTCGGTGTAGGCGCGGGCCGCCTCACGCCGACGGGCGTTGAAACCGTCCAGATGCGGCGCCTTGACCTTCAACACGGCCGCCTGCATCGTGTCGAGCCGCGAGTTGACGCCGACCAGATCGTGGTGATAGCGGACCTTCGAGCCGTGGTTGGCGATGACGGCGATCTGTTCGGCCAGCGCCTCGTCGTCGGTCACGACCATCCCACCGTCGCCATAAGCGCCCAAGTTCTTGCTCGGAAAAAACGAGATGCAGCCGACCCGACCGAGCGCGCCGATTTTTTTGCCCTTGTAATCGGCCCCGAGCGCTTGCGCGTTGTCCTCGATCACCGGAATCCCATGCGCGTCGGCGATGGCGAAGATCGGGTCGAGATCGGCCGGTTGGCCGTAAAGATGGACCGGGATGATCGCTCGGGTCCGCGACGTGATCGCCGCCGGGATCAGCGCCGGATCGAGGTTGAACGTGACCGGGTCGATGTCCACGTACACCGGCGTCGCCCCGAGAATCGCAATCGTCTCGGCCGTGGCGACAAACGTGAACGGCGTCGTGATGACCTCGTCACCGGGACCGACGCCGAGCGCCATGAGGGCCAGTTGCAGCGCGTCGGTCCCGCTGCCGCACGGGATGGCCCGCTTGCAGCCTAAATAGCCCTCGGTCCACCGGGCCAACTCAGCCACCTGCGGTCCGTTGATGAACGTCGCCGTGTCGAGCACGCGGCCAATTTCGGCCAGAATCTCGTCTTTAAATCGGCCGTACTGGGTGACCAGATCGACCATCTGCAGCTTCATCGGCTCGGCCACCGGGGCGTCTCCGCAGCAAAAAGATGAACCAAAGAAATCAGGAAACCGGAGCCACCCGACGAGGCACCTGCCGCAGCCCGCTGGCCGACGACGACTCGGCCCCGGCGTCGCCAGCCTCGTGGTACTCGGCGTCGTCGTTGACCCGCCACGTATCGAACCGCTGCTCGCCGGCGAGAATGTTCTCGGCCGTGAGCATCGCCGTCATCATCGAGTGGTCCTGGTTGTTGTACTTGTGCATCCCGTTGCGGCCGACCAGATGCAGCGTCGGAAAACGAGTCTCAAGCTCGCGCCGGATCGTCTCGACGTGGGTCGTGTAGGCGTCGTCATAGACCGGATACGCCTTCGGTTGC
>JBBSVG010000703.1:0-2004 GCA_038233775.1 Bacteroidota bacterium
CCGTCAGGTCGCCGCGCCGCTGGAGGGCAAATCCGACCAGCTTAGTGCCTTCGTTCGGTCGATGCTGGCGACGATGTACGCTGCCGAGGGCGTCGGACTGGCCGCGCCGCAGGTCGGCAGCGGACTTCGCCTGTTCGTGCTCGATATCTCGCAGACCGAGCGCGGCAAGGCCGATCCGTTGGGCGGTCGGGCCTACGCGATGCTCAACCCGGAGATCATCGACCACGACGGCTCGGTCGAGATGGAGGAAGGCTGCCTGTCGATCCCCGACGTGCGCGACGAGGTGACGCGGCCCGATTTTGTCCGCGTTCGCTACCGTGACCTCGATTTTGTCGAGCGGACCATTGAGGCGACCGGGCTGCTCAGCCGGGTCATTCAGCACGAACTCGATCATCTGGACGGCGTCCTGTTCATCGACCATCTGTCGGCCCTGCGCCGCCGGTTTCTCCGGCGCGACCTGCGCGAGATCATGGCCGGGCGGCACGAAGCCGAGTACCCGACCGTCGAGAAGCGCTCCGTTCCCAAATCACGGCGGATGTAGATGCGTCTTTTCCTCTCCGCCGGACTGCTGCTCGCCCTGCTCCCGACTCGGGCCGTCGCCCAGACGACGACGCGGCCCCGGCTGCTCGTGACCGTCGGCGCTGGCGTCGGGCGGCACGCGATGGGCGACCTGCGCGACGCCTACGATCTGGTGCGGACGGTGCTCGACACGTCCGGTCTGGGCGGCACCAGTGGCTCGAAAGCGCCCGGCGTCGGGCTTGATGCGGCGGTGGCGGTCAGCTACCGACTGCTGCCGAAGCTGTCGGTCGGCCTCGTCGGCAGCTACTTGACCGACGGGCTGACGATCAGCATCACCGATCCCGAGTTCGACCTCGCCTTCGATTACAAGTTGACGCTGCGGAGTCTGACCGCCGAGGCGACCGCCGCGTATTACCCGCTCGATCCAGCGTCGCGCTGGCAGCCGTACGGTCGGCTCGGGCTGGGCTACGGCTTCGCCAAAGGCGAGCTATCGGCGTTCGGGTTCGGCGGGTCGGGCAGCGGGAAAGCACCGGTGATCAGCGGCACGGTCGGCGTCGAGCTGCACACCGGCGGCGTCGTGATCGAGGCACTCGGCGGCTACCGGCGACACAAGATCAGCGATCTGAAGATTCAAGCGGCCGATCCGTTCGGCGAGGGCGGCGCCACCAATCAAGCGTTCGGCCAATCGGTCGATTTCAGCGGCCCGTTCGCCCGACTCGGGCTTGGGTTGGGTTTCTAAGAGCGTGGCGCAGATGAGCGACGACACAACCGAGTGGGTAACGCTGATGCGCGGCGAGACGCGACTTGGCCGGTTGACGCCGACCGAACCGACCGACGTTGAAGGCTGGACGCAGGCCCGGTTCGAACCCGACCTGGACGGCTTCACCGCCGAGTTGCGCGCGCTGTTCGACGAGGCCGGTCGGCTGGCCGATGACGAGCGGTGGGACCGCTTCGACGCCGTCTATAAGCGGATCGATCAGCCGCCCTTGCGCCTTGTCTTCGCCGACGGCCGCGAGGCGACGGGCGTCGTGCTGCACCTGTGGGAAGACGTCGCTTCGTACACCTTCGACGGGGCGACGGCTGCCCTGTAAACCGCCCTTCGCCGTGCCGCTGACCCCGTTTCTCGCCGCTGCCGAGTCCGCCGCCCGCGCCGCCGGGGCGGTGGTCATGTCGTATTATGGTCGGCTGAATCGCGGCGAGACGCGCTACAAATCGCGCGAGGACATCGTCACTCGGGCCGACCGCGAGAGCGAGGCGCTCTTGACCGACCGGCTGCTCGGCGCGTTCCCCGAGCATGGCTTTCTGGGCGAGGAAACCGGGCTGAAACCGGGCGCCGGGCGCTTTTGCTGGGTCGTCGATCCGCTCGACGGGACGGTCAACTTCGCCGCCGGGGTGCCGTGCTTCTGCGTCTCGATTGCGCTGTTCGACAGCGGGCGTCCGGTCGTCGGCGTGGTGTTCGATCCGACCCGAGACGAGCTGTTTTCG
>JBBSVG010000704.1:0-2004 GCA_038233775.1 Bacteroidota bacterium
CACCATGATGGCGCCGAGCAGAATGAACAGGGCGTCCGTACCCCTGCTTGAGGGCGCAGTTTGGGGAAGCCGGCTGGGGCTGCAGGTCTGGATCAAGGATTTGACCGGCGCCGAGTTCCACGACTTTGCCGGCAGTGTCGTGGTGCATGCTTTCGGCGGCTGGATCGGCTTGGCCGCTGTGGTCTTTTTGGGCGCCCGCAGCAACCGCTACCGGAAAGACGGTGGGATCAGCGCGCACCCGCCGTCGAGCATTCCGTTCCTGGCGCTCGGCGCGTGGGTGCTCGCGGTCGGCTGGTTCGGCTTCAATGTGATGAGCGCGCAGACCATCGACAAAATCTCGGGGCTGGTCGCGGTGAACTCATTGATGGCGATGGCCGGCGGCACCCTGATGGCGACGCTATTGGGGCGCAATGATCCAGGTTTCGCCTACAACGGCCCGCTCGCCGGCCTGGTGGCAGTGTGTGCCGGATCGGACGTGATGCATCCGGCCGGGGCGCTGTTGGTGGACGCGATGGCCGGGGCGATCTTCGTCTCGATGTTCACGCTGACGCAGAACCGCTGGAAGATCGACGACGTGCTGGGCGTGTGGCCGCTTCATGGCCTTTGCGGTGCCTGGGGCGGCATCGCATGCGGGATATTCGGCGCGAAGGCTCTCGGCGGCCTGGGAGGCGTCAACCTCGGCGCGCAGTTCATCGGGACGCTGGCAGGTGTCGGCTGGGCGCTGCTGGCTGGGGCGGCGTTTTACGGCGTTCTGAAGCTGTTGACGCCGCTGCGTCTGTCGCTGGAGGAGGAATACGACGGCGCCGATCTCTCGATCCATCGAATCGGTGCAACCCCCGAGCGCGAAGCGAATTGGTGACGAGCGACAAGGCATGAAAAAAGGCCGCGGATTGCTCCGCGGCCTTTCGGTTAAACGGTAGAACGATCAGGCGCTGCGACGGCGCCGTGCAACGAAGCCGACAGCCGCGAGGCCGGCGAGCATCAGCGCGTAGGTCTCGGGTTCCGGGATCGGCGGGGTCGAAGCGAAGTTGAACGCGCCACCACCCTGCTCGATGCGGAAGCCGCCAACGAACGGCGTCACTTGCGACGTCGTGTTCGTGAACGCGGCGAACGCCAGGTCATAGAACGGCTGCGGATCGGCGAAGAAGCCGTTGCTTCCGGCGGCGGTCTGGAACGTCAGCGTGGCTGCTGCCGTCGGCACGAACTTGCTGCCGCTCACGAGCGTCGCGACCGAGCCGGTTCCCGGAACCAGGCTGCCGCTGGCCAGCAACTTGTCCATCGGGGCGGTGGTCGTCGGGTCGTTGGCGCCGTTGAAACCGAACGAGGCCGTGCCGTTGTAGCCGTACAGCTGGAAATCGAGATTGGTGAAGCTGCCAGAGGTGTTCGTCATCGACGGATCACCCAGCGACGTGGTGCCGGAGCCGTTGAAAGCGAAGTACAAGCCGTAGGTGCTGTTCAGGCCGGTGGGCGTGAACGTGGTGCCGCCGAGTTGCGCCGCGCTGACGCTCAGGAAGCCACTGTCGGTGAAACCGCCGGCGCCGTCGAAGCGGACCGTGGAGTAATCCGAGATCAGAACATTGTCGGCGGTGAACGACGTGCCGTTCAAGCCGACGGCTGACGGGTCGAGCGTGAACTGGGGCAGTTGGGCCGAGGCGGTGGCGCATGCGGCTGCCATTGCGATGGCGACTGCGGTGCGTTGAAAGATTGGGTTCATAAAGGAACGTGCGGTGGAATTCATGTTGGGAAGACTCCTGAGGGTTGGGTCCATAGGTTGGACAGAGCGATTTAATCAAAAAATCAGGCGCAATCTTGTAGGAAAACGCCCTCCTGCCCTCAAAACCCCGTGTTCAGGGGGCGCGTCAAACTCGAACTGCAACGGTTTAGCGTTTGCAGCGTGAAGCACTGCCGCTTTTTATCGCGGCTCGATACCTGCGGAGCAGACTCGAACCGTCGCGTGCTTCAACTCCGGCTACTTGGGCGTAGGCGTATAGACCAGCCTGATGC
>JBBSVG010000705.1:0-2004 GCA_038233775.1 Bacteroidota bacterium
GACGAGCCGGGTCCGCTCGGTCAGATCCTCCATCCCGCCGATCATTCGGGTCGCCGTCCCGTCGCCGTCGCGAAGCACCTCGCCCCGGTCGAGGATGACAGCGAACGCGCCGTCGGCCCGGCGGAAGCGGTACTCGGCCGACCACGAGCCACCGCGTTCGAGCGCCTCGTCCAGTCCGGCGAGGACTTGGTCGCGGTCGTCGGGGTGCAGATGGGTGCGCCACCAGTCGGGCCGCGAGGCGGGTTCGTCGGCCGGGTAGCCGAACAGCGTCTGCACGCCGTCGTTCCACCAGCGGCTGCCCGAGCGCAGATCCCAATCCCAGATCGCCCCAACGGTGGCCCGTGCGACCAACTGGAACCGCTCCTCGCCCGCCCGGATCGCCGCCTCGGCCTCGAGCCGCTCGGTGATGTCTCGGGCGATGCCCAGATAAAACAGCTCGCCGCCCAGCCGCAGCGGGCTGGTGCTCAGTTCGACGGAGCGCGCCACGCCATCTTGGCGGCGGATTCGGCGCAGCGTCATCCCGTCGGCGCGGCCCCAGCCAGCCGCTTCGAGCGGTTCGCGCTCGAACAGATCGCCGATCCGCAGCTCGAGCAACTGGTCGGCGCCGTAGCCGCTCAGCCGGCTCCACGCCTCGTTGGCCTGGACGATCTGGCCGTCGGGCAGCGTGATCAGGATGGCGTCGTGGGCGTCCTCGAAGATGCGGCGGTACTTGGCCTCGCTGGCTTCGAGCCGGTCGGCCAGCACCCGCTCCTCGGTCACGTCGCGGAAAAAGAGGATCGAGCCGTCGCTGCCGGGGTGAACCTCACCGGCGTAGATCCCGCCCGCCCGGTCGTCGGCGTGCGTCACGATGTAGGTTTTGGTCGCGCCGCTCTCGACCGCCCGGCGAACCGTCCCGAGCACTTCCGGCGTCGCAAGGTGCCCGCCGACTTGGGCCAGCGGCCGACCGAGCGTTTCCGCCCGACTCGCCCCGGTCAACTGCTCGGCGCCGCTGTTCCAGAAGCGAACCTTGCCGTCGCGGTCGAGTTCGACCAATCCGGCGGTCAGGCTCTCCAGCAGATCTTGGTACTTGCGCCGCTCCTCGTCCAGTTCGGTCGTGCGGATGTCCAGCGCAGCGGTGCGCCGGGCGATCCGGTCCTGCAATGTCTCGGAGTAACGCGTCAGCTCGGATTCGCGACCGCGCAGCGACTCGGTCCGCTCGTCCACCCGAGCCATCAGCCGACTCTCCCGAGTCAGCGTCAGATAAGCCAACACGCCGCTGAGCAGCGACAACAGCGCGCCGAGGCCGAGCAGCACGGTCGAGCCACCGGCGGTCGGCATCGGATCGACCTCGAGCCGCCACTGTCGATCCACCATCGCCACCCTGCGGATCGACGGGGCAATGTCTCTGGGCGGCGTCGGACCGGGACGAACGAGCAGCGCCTCAGCGCCTTCGCTCAGCCGGAAACCGGGCCAAACGCGGAACGCATCGGGCGTCAGCGGGTCGTGGGTGACGGCGCCGAGCAGGCTGTCGAGTCGCAGCCCGGCGGTCAGCGCACGGATACCGCCGGTCGGGTCGGTGTACGGATAGACGAGCAGCACGCCGTGCCCACCGTCGGGCAGCGCGAGCGTCTGGCTGGCCCGTGGCTGCCCGCTCGACAGCGCCTCGCGCCAGACGGGCACCAATCGGGACCCAAGTCGCGACTCGAAGCCAGCCGGGCCGTCGAAGATCGGCTCGAGCCCCGCCGAGTCCGGCCGACTGCTCAACTTGAGCGGCTGAAAGCCCGGCAACTCGGCGCCCAAGCGGCGGGCGAGCACGGCGCCCTCGGGATCGCCGGCCGAGGGCGACCCTTCGCGGTCGGCCCGGAGCGCCTGCATCGCGGCGATGTGGCGGTCGACGGCCTGCTGCATCAGCAGTTGCAACTCGTCGGCGGCGAGCGACGAGCGGAGCGCCTCGACCCGGCACCGCTCGCCCCGGTCGGTGCCCCAGAGCGCAAGCGTCAGCGCAAGCCCGGCCAGCACCAGCCC
>JBBSVG010000706.1:0-1999 GCA_038233775.1 Bacteroidota bacterium
CGAGCGCGCGCCGGCCCTCGACGGTCAGGTTGGCGAACACCGGCAACAGCACGTCGCGTTGGTACTGTCGGGGACCGTACACGCCGAGCTTGTAGATCACTTCCGCGACTTCATTCCAGTTCGGGATGACGAGCTGCGCTGGCATCGAGAAGTGGTTGATCACGTCGAGAATCGTCTGCAGCGTCTTCTCGGGGTAGTAGTAGAGGAACAGCCGGGCGCACTCGAGGAAGAAGTTGTAATGCGCCGCTTCGTCGATGGCGATGGTGTGGGCGACTTTCGCCAGCACCGGATCGGCGTCGGCGTTGAGTTCCGGCCGGTCGGATTGCCCACGGGCGATCTTGCCGAGGTTCAGGTAGTTGAGCTGGGTCGCCCGCTCCTGAAACACGGTATAGACGAGCATGTGCAGCGCGTCATCCCACGGTGCCATCCATTCGCGCGAGCGGAGTGCGCTCTTGTACTGCTCGACATAGTGCGGCGTGCGGCCACGGGAAAACAGGACGGCGTTTTCCCACGTGTCGGCGTGTTTCTCCTCTTCCGAGCCCCAGCGCATCTGGAAGTGCGAGCGGCCGTGGGAGCGGCGAACCATGTGCAGAATCTGGCTCGTATAATCCGGTGCGTACTGTTCGACGGCGAAGAACCCCTCCAGCAGCAGGATCATGTCGGGCGACAGATCGTGGCGGAGCGATTTCCACTCGAACGACGAGTCCGGGTTCCAGTTGCGCGTCGCTTGCGAGCGCGAGAGGTACCAACGGTAGAGCCCGAGGAAGCCCCGCTCGATCAGGCGGTCTTTCTCAGCGTTGGAGAGCAGCCCGACGGGCACCGACGGCCGGTCGGCCTCGATGAGCATCGACGGGGGCGAAATGGCTTCCAGGATGTTGTCCAAAGAAATTTCCTCACTCAGTCCAAGTCTTGCCGGAAAACCACCCGGCCCAGCGCGTCGGGCGCAGTCGACGGGCCCGCTGTCTTAACCGCTCGGGGGGAAACAATCGTGCCACGGCGGACTGAATCTCGGTTCAGCTAAGCGCCGGTCGGACCGCTGTTTGCGACGCTGAGATCACACGGGCTTAATATACGAACGTCTGCCAATCCCCGCATTTTATGGACCCGATCAACCCCACCGATCTGCCGCCGTCGGCCGACGCCCAGCCCGACGGAATCGCCGTCTCGCCGGGCCTTCCGCCATCGTTGCGCGAGAAGCTGGCGAACCTGCCGACCCGGCCCGGCGTCTATCAATACAAGAACGCTGACGGCAAGGTGATCTACGTCGGCAAGGCGAAGAACCTGCGAAACCGGGTCCGGTCGTACTTCCAAGAGGGGCGGCCGAAAGACGGCAAGACGCGGGCGCTGGTCAGCAAGATCGCCGATGTCGAACTGATCGTGCTCGACAGTGAGGTTGAGGCGCTGATTGTCGAGAACAACCTGATCAAGCAGCTCAAACCTCGCTACAACATCGAGCTGAAGGACGACAAGTCGTACCCGTACATCGTCGTGACCAACGAGCCGTACCCGCGCGTGTTCCCGACCCGAACCGTGCGCCGCGACGGCGGGCGCTACTTCGGTCCGTACACCGACGCGAAGATGATGCGCTCGGCTTTGGCGACGATTCGGGACATCTTCATGGTCCGCTCGTGCTCGCTCAATCTGACCGAAGAAAGTGTCGCCGCTGGGAAGTTTAAGTTGTGTCTCGATTATTACATCAAGAAATGCGCGGGGCCGTGCGTCGGCTACCAATCGCAACCGGCTTACCGCAGCACCATCGACCAAGTCGAGCGGTTGCTCGCCGGTCGCACCCGCGATCTGGTGCGGATTCTTTCGGACGAGATGGGGGCGAAAGCCGAGCAGATGCGGTTCGAGGAAGCCGCCGCGCTGCGCGACAAGATCGCCGCGCTCGAGGCCTACGTCGGTAAACAAAAAGTCGTGACGGCCGACGAGGCCGACCGCGATGTGCTCGCGCTGGCGACCGAAGATAACGATGCCGTCGGCGTCAGATCGGAAGAGC
>JBBSVG010000707.1:0-1998 GCA_038233775.1 Bacteroidota bacterium
CGCGCCACCCAAGCCCTGCGCGGCCACGGTACGACGGCGCAGGCCAGCACCTACCGGTTCACCGACAGCCGCATTCGGGCCGGTGAGCGCTACATCTACACGCTCCGCAGCACCGACGCCTCAGGCGAGATCCACAGCTACGGCCTGACGGTCGAAATCACGGTGCCGGTCACAGCATCTGCCCCGGTTGCCTTCGCGCTGTCACCGGCCAGCCCGAACCCGTTCAACCCGACGACGACGCTGCGCCTCTCGCTGCCGGAAGCGGCGGCGGTTACGGCCACGCTCTACACCGCGCTCGGCCAACCGGTCAAGTTGCTCCACTCGGGCACCATGAACGCCGGTGCCGCCCAGCCGCTGACGGTCCAAACCGATGGTCTGGCAACCGGTGCGTACCTCGTCCGCGTGGTCGCCGTCGGCGCCGCCGGGACGCACACGACGAGTCAGCGGGTGACGCTGGTCAAGTAACGCCGGGTTCTTCCGTTCCGAACGCGAGCAGGGGCCGTTCTCCAGATACGAGGAGAGCGGCCCCTGCTGTATGTACTTGGCGCGGACGGTCAATGCGACCAGTCGGTCGGCTCGCGGTCCCAGCGATGATCGCGCAGCCGGTCGAGCAAGTCAGCGTCGAGCGGCGGGGCGGCGGTCGCAGCGAGGTTGGCCGCGACGTGACGGGGTTGCCGCATGCCCGGAATGACCGTCGAGACGGCCGGGTGGTGCAGGATGAAGCGCAGCGCCAGTTCGGGCAGCGTTTGGTCGTCGGGGACGAGCGCCTTGAGATCGTCGGCGCGGCGGACGCTTTGGCGCAGGTTGTCGTCGTTGAAGTACGTGTGGCGGAAGTCGTTTTTCGGCCACGTCGAATCGGTCGTCAGCGTCCCGGTCAGCGTCCCCTCGTCGAACGGGACGCGGGCGATGACGGCGACGTTGAGTTCCTCGCAAAGCGGAAAAAGCTCGTCCTCCGGGTTCTGGTCGAACAGGTTGTAGATGACCTGCACGGCGTCGATCTGCCCGGTGCGGAGCGTGCGGAGCGCGTTGGTCGGCTCCCAGCGGTTGATGCTGACGCCGATCCCGCCGATCAAGCCGTCGCGTTTCAAGTCATCGACGGCCCGTTGCCAGCGCTCATCGTCGGCCCAAGCGTCCTCCCAGACGTGAAACTGCATCAGATCGACCTTGTCGAGTCCGAGGTGCTCCAGACTCTGCTCGGTTGAGCGGCGGATGTAATCGGCCGGAAAAACCTCGTCGAGCGTCATCTCGCGTTTGGACGGCCATTGCCGGTTATTCGGCGGAATCTTGCTCGCCGTGTAGAGCCGCTGGTCGGGGTGCCGGCGGATCAGGTCGCCCAACAGCGTTTCGCTCTTGCCGTCGCCATAGGCCAGCGCCGTGTCGAAGAACGTACACCCGAGTCGCACGGCCTCGTCGAGCGCGTGGGCCGATTGGTCGTCGTCCGAGCCGCTCCAGCCCGCCATCCCCCACATCCCGTAACCGACCGCGCTGACAGGCCAGCCCAACCGTCCGAATGTCCGCGTCTGCATCGTCACGCCTCCCTTGTTGTCATGGTCTGGCGACAGAACAGCCGCCCGGCACGGTTCGCGCCCGACCCGACAGCTGATTGTATTGGGTTATCTTTCGCCCGCGAGCTGCTCGGACGGCAGCGTCTTCCACTTCACCCACCTTGGAGGCTCACCCATGTCACATCGGTTTTCCCCTCGCTTAAGACCCGACCGGCGACAGCTGCGGTTGCCGGTTGCCCTTGCGCTGACACTGCTTGCGCCAGCCGGTCAGGCACTGGCGCAGCCGTTCGTCTCGACCGCTCGGTATGCCGTCGGCGCCGCTACGGTTGGCGTGGCGATGGGCGACGTGGACGGCGATGGGCGGCGCGACATCGTAACCTTCAATACATTTGGCGCGAACGTGCTGCTCGGGCAGGCGGGGGGCACCGTCGGCGCCCAGCGCAGCTTTCCGATTGCCGATTATGTCAACACCGGCATTCTCGGCGACATCGAC
>JBBSVG010000708.1:0-1992 GCA_038233775.1 Bacteroidota bacterium
AGCGGCCGGTCGGCGGTCGGCCGGTCGAGCGCGTCGGCGAGGAGCGATTTGGCCTGGAGCCAGCGGTCGGCAGCGGGGTCCACGGGCGGAGTCGGCTGGGAGAAGCGTGTGCTGGGGATCACAAGGTAACGCGCCGTCGCGGTCCGATCCGGCTCATTGGGCGCCCGATTCAGCGGCGCAGTTCGCGGTAGAGCCACGCTCGGGCGGCGGCCCAGTCGCGCTTGACGGTGGCGGGCGAGACGCCGAGCGCGTCGGCGGTTTCGTCGATGGACAGGCCGCCGAAGAAGCGGCACTCGACCAGCTTCGCCGCCCGCTCGTCGAACCCAGCCAGCCGCGTCAGCGCCTCGTCGAGCGCGATCAGCTCGACAGCGCGTTCCTCGACCTTGATCGTCGCCTCGTCGAGCGAGACCGGCGCGAGGCCGCCGCCGCGCTTGTCGGCGATCCGGCGCCGGGCATAATCGACCAGAATCCGCCGCATCGCTTGGACCGCGATCCCAAAGAAATGGCCCCGGTTGCGCCACCCGGCGGCATCCTGCTGAACGAGCTTCAGGTACGCCTCGTGGACCAGCGCCGTCGTGTTGAGCGTGTGGTCGGTCCGCTCGCGACGAAGCTGCCGGTGCGCCAGTTGCCGCAGTTCGTCGTACACGACCGGCATCAACTGCGCCCCGGCCCCGGCATCGCCGTCGCCGATGGCTTGCAGCAACTGCGTGATGTCGGGCTGGGAGGAGGGCATAAACAGGGCACAAAGTCCAGCGAATCAAGGCAACAATATACACAGATCCCGGCTACCGACTGTTGCCTGCATCGACGATAGCGGCGAACGGCGCGGCGGCGGCGGGCTGGCCGATGGCAGTGTAAACCGAGGCGATGGCTTCGGCGGTCTGGATCGTTCGGGGGTCGCGGTCGCCGAAGGTCCGGTGGAAGGTGTCGAACGCCGAGCGCATCCGGGGCAGCCCGTCGGCGATGTTGCCCTCTTGGCAGCGGCACAGCCCAAGCAGGCCACGGGCGGCGGCCGTCTGCCAGTGATCGGCCGGGAGCACGGCCTCCAGGTGGACCAGTCCGGCGGCGAGCAGCGAGTCGGCTTCCGGCAGCCGGTTGAGGTCCATCAACAGCCAGCCGTAGCGGACCTCGCTCGACGCGATGTGCGGGTGACCGGGGGCGAACAGGCTGCGGCGCAGGGCCAGCGAGCGTTTGTAGAGCGGTTCCGCTTCGTCGAGCCGACCGGCTTGGTGCAGCGTGTAGGCGACCGCATTCATCGCCGACGCGGTGTTCGGGTAGCGCTCGCCGTGGATTGCCTGCTCGAGCGCGAGCGCCTCTTGGCCGAGCGTGATCGCTTCGGGGAACCGCCGCTGCTGCTGCTGGAGCGTCGCCAGATCGCTCAGCACGGCTGCCAGTTGGGCGCTGTCGGCCGGGACGCGGTTGCGTTCGAGCCCGAGCGCCTCGCGGTAGAGTGGTTCCGCCTCGGCGCCGCGTCCTTGCTCGGCCCACATCAGCCCGATGATGTTCAGCGTGCTCGACAGCGCCCGGCTGCCGGGATCGCGGCGGCGAATCGCCAGCGCTTCGCGGTAGAGCGAATCGGCCTGCGGGAAGTTGCCGGTGCGGAAGCCGATATAGGCGAGCGTCTCCATCGACTCAGCCGACTCGGGGCTGTCGGGTCCGAACAGCCGCTGCCGGGTCGAGAGCGCGTCTCGGGCGAGCGGTTCGGCTTGGGCGTAGAGGCCGAGGTTGGCGTACACGTCGCCCATCAGCGTCAGCATCGCCGACTGGACCTCCGGCTGGCCGCCGAGCGCGGTTCGGGCTCGCACCGCGCCGCCGTCGAGCATCTCGCGGACCGTGACCGTCGCGCCTCTTGCCTCGAACGGATCGGCCTGCCTGATCAGGTCGGTCAGGAACCCGGCGACGGCCCGCGCCCGGTCGCGCTCGAGCCGTGCCTGTCGCGCTTGATAGAGCGTGCCGACGAGGCCGCCGGCGAGCGAGAGGCCGATCAGCACC
>JBBSVG010000709.1:0-1990 GCA_038233775.1 Bacteroidota bacterium
GTCGAGTTGACCTCGTTCGCGGCCCGTCCGGTCGGCGGTGCGGTCGAGTTGACGTGGACGACGGCGACCGAGACGAACAACGCTGGCTTCTCCGTCCAGCGCGGCTCGGGCGCGTCGTGGACGGAACTCGGCTTCGTCGCCGGCCACGGGACGACGGTCGAGGCGCAGCGCTACGGCTTCACCGACCGGACCGCCACCGGTTCGCTCCGCTACCGCCTGGTCCAGCGCGATCTCGACGGAAGCGAAACCGTCGGCCCGACCGTTGAGGCCGCCCCCGCCGCGCCGACGACGTTCGCGCTGCTGCCCGCCTCGCCGAACCCGTTCAATCCGACGACGGCGATCAGCTATCAGCTATCAGCCGTCAGCCAAGTCAAGCTGGAGGTGTTCGACGCGCTCGGGCGTCGCGTCCGCACGTTGGTTGACGAAACCAAACCGGCCGGATCGTACACCGCGACGTTCGATGCGGCCGATCTCGCCACCGGCATCTACCTCGTCCGCCTCGCCGCCGGGGCGCACGTCCAAACTCAGCGCGTGACGCTGGTCCGGTAACGCCGATCCAACGCGACAAAGCCGGACGGAACCCAATCCGCCCGGCTTTGTCGTGAACGTTCCTTCGGTTGCCTCCCCGGAAAGATGTTGGGCAACGATAGCAAACAGTGCTCGACGCGGCTGGAGCCGGAAACGGCGTTACCTTTCCCATCGGCTACGCACCAGTCGATTTGAACCATGCCGACGGTCAAAGGCATCTCAGGACCGTATCGGTTCTATTTCTATAGCTTCGACTGCGCCGAGCCGATGCACGTTCATGTGCAGCGCGAGGGCAAGGTGTGCAAGTTCTGGCTGGAACCCGTCATGTTGGCCGATAACCACGGTTTCAGCGCTCGGGATCTGACCGACATTCGTCAACAGATCGGCCGCAACCTCGATGCGCTCGTGGCGGCTTGGCAGGAGCACTGCGATGAACAGCGATGAGCGGATCGTCGGGTTGCGCGTGACGGAAGCAACCATCACGGCCGAGTTGGCCGATGGGCGCGTCATCAGCGTGCCGCTGTCGTGGTCGTGGCGCTTGTCCGACGCCGACGCCGAGGCGCGCAACCGGTTCGAGTTCATCGGCGACGGGCAAGGTGTCCGCTGGCCGGAGTTGGATGAAGACCTCAGCGCGGCCGGGATGCTTCGCGGCCGGCCGGCCCGGCGAGCGCCCGCGACCGCGCATCGGTAGGCCGGAGCCGGAAACGGCGTTACCTTTCCCGCCGGGGCTGACGCCAACCGTCGGTCCCGGCGGATTCGTCAACAGGCGCGGGGGATGGGTGGAGATCGAAGCGAAATACGCGATCACGGGCGAGCTTGATCCGGCGGCGCTCGCGGCCGTGTCGCTGGCTCCGTACACGCTCGCGGCCGAGGGCGATGCCGAGCAACACGACACGATTTATGACACCGCCGGTCGGCTGATTAGCCGCGCCGCGCACGGGTTGCGGCTGCGACAGATCGGTCCGCGCACGATCCTGACGCTCAAAGGTCCGGCGACGGTCGTCGATGGCGTCCACGAGCGGATGGAACTGGAAGCCGATCTGCCGCCGGGCGATGGATTGCGTCGGCGGAACTGGCCGGCGGAGATCCGCGAGCGGGTTCGGTTGCTCGTCGGCCGCGAGCGGTTGGCGCCGGCGCTGGAGTTGATCGTCCACCGACACACGTTCATGGTTCACGACGCCGACGGCCGACCGGTCGCCGAGATCGCGCTCGACGACGGGACGATTCTGGCCACCGGGGCGACCGAACGGGTCCACGAACTCGAGATCGAGTTGAAAGCGGACGGCTCGCGGGCGGACCTCGCCGCCATCGCCGCCCATCTGACCGCTGCCTTTCCGCTGACGCCCGAGTCGCGCTCGAAGCTGCAACGCGGCATGGCGCTGCTCGACGGAACGAGCAAGCCGACCGGTCGCGCGCCGCTGCACGCCGTCGCCATGAACGCGATTGCCGATCATCTGGCGAA
>JBBSVG010000710.1:0-1989 GCA_038233775.1 Bacteroidota bacterium
CTATTGGAACATCTCACGATCATGGCTCACTTGACCAGCGTCGCCCGGCGGACGAGCACGCCGTCGGCAGCCGTCAGCCGGAGCGTGTACACGCCGCTCGGCAGCCCGGTGCCGTTGAACGGGACAGAGTGTGACCCCGCCGACTGCCGCTCATCGACCAGTGTCGCGATCCGTCGCCCGAGCGCGTCGAAGGCATCCAAGCGGACGTGACCAGTTGTAGAAACTTGGTATGCAATAACAGTTGACGGGTTGAACGGGTTTGGCGCGGCGGGCGCGAGGGCGAACGCCAGCGGTCGGCTCTCCCCCGTCGTCTCGTTGGCGACCGTCACTTCGGCGAGAATCTGCGCCGCGCCGCCGACATCGACCGCGCCGAGTCGGTAGCGGTCGCCGGAGCGGCCGCGTGCGTCGTGAAACGCATAGGCGCGGGGCGAGGTGGACGAGCCAACGGAGCGCAGTCCGTCCGCCGTGCGGAAGTCAGCGACCCGATCCCAGCCAGCGACGGTCGCGCGCTCCAGCGTGAAGCCCAACAGATCGCGCTCGCTTTGGGTCCGCCAGCCCAGCCGAACGCCGGTTACGCTGCCCGTCGCCGTGAACCCATCAAGCGCGACCGGCAGCGGCACGTCGGCGGCGACCAAATCCGCGTTCAGCTTGCCGTAGCCGTACGACGCGTTCGGGACGGCGCCGGTGGCTGGATCGACAAACGCGTGGGCGATGAAGGCGGCGCGTGCGGTCGCCGGATTGAGCGTCGGCTGGAGGTCGAGCGCGAGGGCCAACGCCCCGGCGACGTGCGGGGCGCTGAACGACGTGCCGGTGCCCAACGAGCCGTAGCCGCCGCCGGGCACGGGCGCGACGACGCCGGTCGGGGCGACGAGATCGGGCTTGATCCGCCCGTCCCGCGTCGGTCCGAGGCTCGAGCCCGACCAGATGACGCCGTTGTTCAGCGTGTACGCGCCGACGCCGAGCACACTGTTGCCGGTCGACGGCATCGTGACGGTCACGTTCGGGTTGAGAAACCGCGTCAGCGTCGTGTTGCCGGCGTAGGCCCAGCCGTGCCACGGGCGGGCGCTCGTCGCCCCGGTCGGCGTCAGGATCACGCGCCACGCTCCGGTCGGCGTGGTCTTGACCGTCTCGACGATCAGCTCGCGGTCGCCGTTGGGCGACGAGTTGGTCAGGTTGGCGAGAAGAAGTTCGGTCGTCGCGGTCTGGATGTAGAAGTGGACCGAGTCGGGCGGGATCGGCCCGTACACCGTCCCGTCAGGCGAAATCGCAGTCAGGTTGACAGGAATCTCGCCCGGCACCCAGACATCGACGGCGAAGATCGTTGACGGCTGCGTTGCCCTCAGCGTGTCCGGTTGACCGCCGACAAACACGTGGGTCGCGTGGATCGGCTGGCCGCCGGAGTTGCCGCCAGCGACGACGAACAACACGCCGGGCGCGGCCAAATCGTCCATCACCAGTTCGTCGGGCCGCGTCCCGTCGTGGGCGCCGAAGTGGCCGCCAGCGGAGTAGTTGACGACGATGGGCCGCCCGAGAAGCTCGGCTTTGCGGACCAGATACGCCAGCGCGTCGATCACGTCGGCCAGTTCATACGTCGTCTTGACGTACAGCAGATCGGCCTGGGGCGCCATCGCGGTCAGCGTCGGGTTCGCCCGACCGTTGCCGACAGCGATGCCCGGCACGTTGGTCCCGTGTGCCGATGCCCCCTGCGTGACGACACCCGCCTCGATCTGGGTCTGACTCCACTCGTGGCCGTACGGATAACTCGGGTCGGTCGGCGTGAACGTGCGGTTGTTGTCGAGCGTGTCGGCGGCGTGGTTGACGGTCTGATCCCACAGCACCAGCAGCCGCGACGAGTTGTCATCCCGACGAAAATCGGGGTGCGTAAACGAGATCCCTTGGTCGATCACGCCGACGAGCACACCGGCGCCGTTCGTCCCGCGTGCTTGAGTCAGATCGGCCCGAGTGCCCAAATAGATCGGCTGTCCGCCC
>JBBSVG010000711.1:0-1983 GCA_038233775.1 Bacteroidota bacterium
GACAGGCTCACCACGAACGGAGACGTGCGGCTGATTCGCGCCGATGGTGACGAACCAATCAGTTGGCGCCGGGTGCGGCGCGTTTTAAGGCGGCGGCTTCGGCCCGGATCAGCGCGACGAACGGGTCGCCGACTGCGACGGTCGCCGTGTGCGGCACGGTGCGCGATTTCAATTGGGCATCCAGCGCCGCAAAACCGAGCGACGCCGAACCGGACGGGCGACTCAGCCACAACAACGCGTAGCCGTTGAGCGGCTCCATCGGCGCGTCGGTGGCGAGGGAAAGCGGGTTCGTCCGGCGCCAGACCTCGGGCGAAAAACCGGCCGCCGGAGCGGCGCCGGGCGCGGGCAACGTTGGGTCGTGAGCGGCGACGGCGGCGAACAGGCGCGGGTGGCGCAGCCCAAGCGAGAGCGCGCCGAAGCCGCCGTCGCCCAGCCCGGCGATGCCGCGAGCGGTCCGGTCAGGCAGCGTCCGCACGTCGCGGTCGATGATCGTCACCAGTTCGCGCAGAAAATAGGCTTCGTAGCGACGCGACGTGTCGGTTTCGGCGTCGGCGTAGAGCTTTGGACCCGGACCCGGCAGGACGATTACCGCTGGCGGGACCGGTCCGCCGCGCCGCATCAGCGAATCGAGTCGCGCTGGCAGGGCCGACACATCGGCGTATTTGCCGTCGCGGAGCAGATAAATCGTCGGAAAGCGGACGGTCGGGTCGTCGTAGTACGTCGGCGGCAAGTAGATCTGATACGGCTGCGGCTCGTAGGGAACGCGGCCGAGCGGGCGGTAGAACAGCGAGTTGATCACGCTGGTGAAGAACCGGTCGCGGTTGCCGAGTTCGCGCCAGAGTCGGCTGCCGCTGCGCCGGGTGAACGTGCGGCGCTCGTCGCCGGTGTAGATTTCTTTGCCGTCGGGAGCGACCAGCGTGTTGGTATAGACGACCTCGACCGTCGAGTCGTTCAGCCCGAAAAACGTCAACGGCGAGTAGCGGAACGTCCCGCCGAAGACGCGCGGCTGGATCGACTGATAATAGGTTTTTTGCTCATCCTTAATGACGCCGTTGTTGGCGTAGCCGTCGTCGATCAGCGTCATCAGCGGGTCGATTCGACCGGCCGAGAGGTAGCTGTCCATCGCCCGAATCGTCCGCTCGATGGCCGTCTTGACCTCGTCCGACGGGTCCGCCGCCTGCTCGCCGCCCAGCCGCCGGAGCGACCGTTCGGTATAGAACCCGACCGGTCCGGCGACGATTCCGCCCGGTCCGCTCTCGTTCCAGACGCGCACGGCAATCGTGACGACCGAATCGCGGCCGAGCGCGTCGGGCGGAACCAGATAGCGGCGCTCGGCGGGATCGGGCCGCGACGCAGGCGGAAACAGCCCGGTCGAGCCGATCCGCTGACCGTTGATGAACGTCTCGTCGGCGTCGGCCACGCGGCCCATCACCCACGTCAGCGTTTGGCGGCGGAGCGAATCGGGCAACACGACGCGGGTCCGATACCAGCCGATCCCGTCGGTTCCGGCCAGTCCGCGACCGGCGTCCCAAGCGCCCGGCACGGCGACGGGCGTCCAGCGGCGGTCGTCGAAACCGGGTTCGGCGCGATGCGGATCGTCGCCGAGGGCGAAGCGCCAGCCGGTTTGGGGCGTCGGTAGGGCCGGGGCAAGTGCGGCCGTTGGGGTCGGCGCGAACGGATCGGCGGCGGCCACGGTGGTCGTCGGCGCGGACACGGCCGGGGTCGGACTCGGTCGGCCGCAGCCGAGAACGAGGGTCAGCAAGAGGAGCAAGCGGCGCACGCGGTCGGGCAGCAAGAGGAGCGGTTCAGTCAGGCCGGGCGCGCCACGCAACACGCGGGCCGCTCACAGTCGGAACGGGTCGGGCGGCAGCGCGTCGGGGTTGAGCGGCCGGGCCGTCGTCGGTTGCGGCTGACCGGCGAGCCGGGCGTGGGTGTCGAGGTACTCGTGGACGAGCGTGACGTACGACGCATGGCTCCACGTCA
>JBBSVG010000712.1:0-1983 GCA_038233775.1 Bacteroidota bacterium
ACCGGCTACGCGCAACTCCCGGCCGTCTCGTACTTCCCCGACGGCGATTACACGGTCGAGACGTGGGTCAACGTTCGCTCGTACAACAACTACCAGCGCATCCTCGATTTCGGCAACGGGCCGGGCAGCGAGAACATCCTGATCGCCTTCGAGCAGTCCACCGGCCAGATTCGCTGGGACGTGTATCGGGGCAGCAGCCCCAGCTCGTTGGCCTCCACGACCTCCTTGCCGCTGAACACCTGGGTCCATCTGGCCTTTGTGCAGTCGGGCAACACGTCGAAGATCTACAAAGACGGCGTGCTCTGGGCCTCCGGTGCGCTGAACAAGCCAAACGCCATCGCCCGGACTTATAACTATTTGGGCAAGAGCAACTGGACCGGTGATGGCTTCCTCAACGGTCGGTTGGACGAGGTTCGCTTCTGGAACGTGGCCCGGACGCCGACCGAGATCGCGGCCAACAAGAACCGGATTCTGGCCGGAAGCGAGGTCGGACTGACCAACTACTACCGCTTCGACGAAGCCGCCGGAACGGTCGCGATGGACCTCGCCGTCCGGCCGTTGGCGACGACGCTCGCCGCGCATGGGACGCTGATCGGCGGCGCGACGCTGACGGCGACCGTGCAGCCGCCGGTCCGCTACCGCGCCTCGACGAGCAACAACGGCTCGTACAACATCCCAAACCTGACCTACGCCCGACCCAGCACCACCAGCACGACCTTCGACATCGTCCCGGCGCTGACCGAGGGCGCCACCGTTCACAGCTTCCAGCCGAGTTCGCTCTCGGCCACGCTCAACTCCGGCAGCTCGGCGGCGGCGGCGAAGGATTTCATCGACAACTCGACCCTCTCGGTCTCGGGTCGGCTCGCCTTCGCCAACACGACCTGCAATGCGGCGGGCGTGACGATTCTGGTCGATGGCGTCGCCAAGACGACGACGGCCTCCGACGGGACGTACTCGGTCTCGGTCATCTCGGGGTCGCACACGATCCGGCCGCTGTTCAACGACAGCCAGTTTCTCTACACCGGCACGGCCGGTCCAAGCACGCCGACCAACACGGCCACCGTCGCCGGCGAGTACACGGCCGGACTCACCGCCAACGCGAGCGGAATTGACTTCCGCAACCTGACGACGCACGTTCTGACCGTCCGCTTCCGGGGCGCCTGCGACGCGATCATCGGCACGGCGACGTTTCGGGTCCAGTCGGCCGCCGGTTCGTGCATCGACCAAACCGTCACCACCGATGCGGCTGGCGTCGTCCAGCTCGCGCTCGCGCCGCAGCCGTACACCGTCACGCTGCTCTCGACCACCCCGGCCTCGACGGCGATCCTGACCTACTTCGGCACCGGCGCCGTCGCGGTCGATCTCGCCAAAGGCGACACGACCCGAACGTTCGCCTATCGTCCGGCGCCGCAGTTGGCGGTGGCCGGTCTGCCCGCCGTCTGCATCGGGCTGGGCAAGCCGGTGCTGCAGCAGTTCCAGCGCTACCTGATCACCGTTCGAGTGTTCGAGGGCGCCGCCGGTTGCACGGTTGCGGCCGGACAGCTTCGGGTGATCGACGGGATCGGCTCGTTCCGCCGCGACACGACAATCACGCTGACCAACGGCCAAGCGACGTTCGATGTGACCGCCGGGACGCCGAACATCTCCTTCCCCTACACCAAAACGCTCGAGTTGACCGCGCTCGTCGAGGGTCAGGCGCCGGTCACGCTGACCCAGCCGGTCGTCGTGACTGGCGTTCGGCCTCGTGGCAACACGTTCACCACCACGACGACCGAGATGCCGTTCTTCATCCTGCGCGACCCGCCCGGCGACAAGTCGTTCTCGTTTCTCTCGAAAGGCTCGTCGATCTCGACCAGCAACACGATCTCGGTCGAGAAGTCGGGTGGCGGGAAGATCTACGGCTCGGCGAAGGTCGGAACCGCGATCAAGATCTTCGGCGTGAAGATCGGCGCCGTCGGCGTGACGGCCTCGGCCACCATCGAG
>JBBSVG010000713.1:0-1982 GCA_038233775.1 Bacteroidota bacterium
GCGCCCACGGCCTCGTCGGCGACGATTGAAGTCGTCGCGATGGACCCGATGCGGCAGCGGATCGCCGAGCACATGGTCCGCTCGAAGCAAACCTCGCCGCACGTCTACTCGGTGACCGAGTGCGACATGACCCGAATCGTGAAATATCGCGAGGCGGAGAAGTCGGCGTTTGAGCAGCGCACCGGCGTCAAGCTGACGTATCTGCCGTTCGTCCTGCGGGCGGTGGCCCAAGCGCTACGCGAGTTCCCGACCGTCAACGCGTCGCTCGAGGGGACAAATATCCTGCTGCGGAAAGAGATCCACATCGGGATCGCGGCCGAGATGGGCGACCGGGGCTTGGTCGTCCCGGTGATCCGCCATGCCGACGAGAAGAATCTGGTCGGCCTCGCCCGCTCGGTGCAGGACTTGGGCAGCCGGACGCGGGCGCGGAAGCTGTTGCCCGACGAGTTGCAGGGCGGGACGTTCACCGTGACCAACGTCGGCTCGTTCGGCAACCTGATGGGCGTGCCGATCATCAACCAGCCGCAGGTGGCGATTCTCGCGACCGGCGCCATCATCAAGAAGCCGGTCGTCGTGACGGTCGATGGCGACGACACGATTGCCGTCCGCTCGATCATGACGCTGGTGCTGTCCTACGATCACCGCGTTATCGACGGCGCCGTCGGCGGGCGCTTCATCGAGCGGATCAAGGCGCTGCTCGAGTCGTTCGACCCGCGCTCGGTGTAACCGCACCGACCGGTTTCAAACCGCAAAAGCCCGACGGGATCTATTCCCGCCGGGCTTTTTGGCGTGTTCTGCTGCGCTAATCGGCGGTCAGTTCGGGCACGTGCTCGTCTTCGTAGCGCTCAACCAACACGCCGAGCACTTCCATGAGCGACGCAAGCGGGTGGCGCTCGTCCTCGCCGACCTCGTCGGTCAACTCGTCCAACAACGCCACCAAGCGACGGTACGACGGATCATCGTGCGGGACGAACACCGACTCGGAAGGCTTGCTCATGGTCAGTTCTTTCTCTACTTGACCAGCAGCATCGGGCGGGTGTCGGTGAGGGGGGAGGAGCCGGGGCGCGTCAGGGTCAGGCGGTAGAAGTAGGTGCCGGTTGGGAGTTCGGAGGCGTCGAACGTCGCTTCGTGGCGACCGGCGCCGAGGGTCGAATCGATCAGCGTGGCGAGCTTGCGGCCGAGCGCGGAATAAACCTCCAGCCGGACCTGTCCGCCAACGTCAAGCGTGAACGGGATCGTCGTCGTCGGATTGAACGGGTTCGGCGCGTTCGGTTCGAGCGTGAAGGCGACCGGCTGCACGGCGGTCGGTTGGTCGGTGACGGCGGTCGGTCCGCCCGAAACGACCGGCGCGCTCTCGTTCCAGCCGCGATCCAGCGCCGTGACGGCGTAGGTCCACGACGCGCCGGCGGGCCGACCGATGCTGGCGATCTGGATCGTCTGCCGCGCCGGCGCCGGGATCAGCGCGACGAAGGTCCGCATATCCGACACATCGACCGTCGAGGAAAGCGAGCGGTAGATGGCGTAATACCGGGCCGTATCGCCGTCGGCGGCGGGGGCGGGCGGCGTCCAGCGGAGCGTGTCGAGCACGTTGAGCAGACCGACCGTAACCGTTAGGTCGCCCGGCGGATTCGGGGCGACGGCGTCTTTCCACGGCATCGTCGGGACGAAGGCCGCTTGCTGATAGACCGAGCGGAGCAGCGAGTCGCGGACGCTTTTCGGGTTCGAGACGAGCGAGCCCATCCGGAAATGAATGTTCCCCGAGACGCCGACCGACCGAGCGGTGCGGATCTCGGTCGTGATCTCGCTCGCCGGCCAGTCGAGTCCGCTTGACGAAACCTGATACGTCGCGTTGCCCATCAGCATCTGCCGCCCGAACGCGTTCTGCGCCCACCACGCGGCCAGTTTGTCGTGCTGCGGGTTGTTGTTCTTATTCCACGCGACGTTGCCCATCGCCCAGTAGTTCTGCGGCGCCAGATAATCGA
>JBBSVG010000714.1:0-1982 GCA_038233775.1 Bacteroidota bacterium
CGGACCCGGATCGAGCAATTGGCAACCGAGGGCAGCAGCAGCGCAAAGGCGGTGCGCGGCGCGCTGAAGCACCTCGATATGTATATTGCCGCGACTCAGTTGGGCATCACGCTCGCGTCGCTGGCCCTCGGCTGGATCGGCGAACCGGCCGTCGCCCGGCTGATGGCGCCGTTGTTCGCCTCGCTCAACGTCACGGAGACGACCGCCCACGGCATCTCCATCGCCGTCGCCTTCACGGTCGTGACGATGCTGCACATCATCTTCGGCGAACTCGCACCCAAAGCGATTGCCTTGCAGCGGCCCGAGGCGACGAGCCTGTTCGTCGTCCGGCCGATTCGGCTCTTTCTCGCGGTGTTCCGCCTGTTCATCAAGCTGATGAACAGCATCGGCAACGGGGTTGTCAAGATGCTCGGCTTCCATGCCGTCGATGCCCACGGCGCCTCAGTTCACTCGCCCGAGGAGCTACAGATGCTCGTCGAGACGAGCGAGGCGGCTGGCGTGATCGACAAGCAGGAGCGCGAGTTCATCGACCGCGTGTTCCACTTCTCCGAGCATCGCGCCCGACAGATCATGGTCCCGCGCACCAAAGTCGTCGCCGTCCCGGTCGATATCAGCCTGATGGATCTGTTGACGAGCCTGCACGAGGAAGGCTACACCCGCTATCCGGTCTATGAAGACGACATCGACCGGATCGTCGGGATGCTGCACATCAAGGATCTGATGGATTGGCTGGGCGCTTCGGCGGTCCGCACGGCGCAAGCGGCCGAGGGCAAGACCGATGCGGCGGCGGAGGCGTTCGACCTGCGCAATCTGATGCGGCCGACGCTGCACGTTCCAGAAGGCACGTCGATCTCGGTCGTCATGGGCCTCATGCGCCGCGACCGGGTTCACTTGGCCGTCGTGCTCGACGAGTACGGCGGGACGTCCGGGATCATCACGCTGGAGGACATTCTCGAAGAAATCGTCGGCGAGATGTCCGACGAGTTCGAGGGCGCCGACGACGAGCAATCGCTGATTCAGGAGGATCTCGCTTCCGGCGTGCTGACCGTCAGCGGGCTGATTCCGCTTGACGAGCTAAACGAGCGGCTCGGCCTCGCGCTGTCGGATGAGGACTACGACACGCTCGGCGGCTACCTCCACGGTCGGCTTTCCCGCGCGCCCGAAGAAGACGACAAGGTGCTGGTCGGCCGTTACCTGTTCCGCGTGACCAAGCTCGACGGGATGCGGATCGACCAAGTCAGCATCGAGGCCAACCCCGATTTGCCCGAAAACGACCTGCTCCTTCCGCCCGACACCCTCGACTGACCGACCGGCGCTTGTGCGTCTATAGAAGCCCCGATGCGCCACCGCGTCGGGGCTTTTTCGTGTCCAATCGGCAAACAGCACGGCGGCGAGTGGCTGCGCCTGTGCCGTGGCGCACGTTGCTTGGCCCGACCGGCACCTCCGAGTCGGGCGGCGGGTTGCCTTGTGGATGCTTTGTAGCCGATTCTCTGCCCATTAAGTGTCGGCGGCAGTCCAGTCCACGTAACCGCAGGAAGTGCCATGCGCCTTGAAACTATGTCTTTCCCGCGTGCGCTTCGGCGCTTCGCCGGGGCTGTTGCCGTCCTGCTGACGGCCGCTGGTTCGGTCGCTGCCCAGCCCGTCTGGGTCAGCCACGGCCCGGTCTCCGGCTCGACCATCACCAGCGTCTGGGTCAGCCCGACGAATCCCGATTTCCTCTACGCCGGTCACCCATCCGGCGGTGTGTACCGCTCGTCCGACGGCGGCGACACATGGACCCGCGTCGTGACCGGGCTGACGAACACCAACGTCCAGATCGTCCAAGCCGCCGCGAGCAATCCGCAGGTCGTTTATGCCGGGACGACCGACGGCAAGCTGTTCCGCTCTGTCAACGGCGGCAACTCGTGGACGGGCGTGACGCCGGCGCCGCAGCCGTTCCCGGCACTCGGCGATGTGGCCGTCGATCCGACCGACCCGAACAC
>JBBSVG010000715.1:0-1978 GCA_038233775.1 Bacteroidota bacterium
CGCGGCGGTCGGCAGAAGGCATCGGTTTCATCGGCGTGTCTCCGCTTCGGTGTCGTCGTCCTGCCGCTCCGCTTTCTTCCGCTCGATCCGCCGCTGCAACTCGTCGAGCGCGTCCGGTTCCGCCGTCGAGAGCAGATCGACGAACGTCGCGATGGCCGTCGAGCGGCTGAGGCCGAACAGCCCGCGCAGCAGGTCGGCCGAGACCGAGCGAACGGTTTCCGCTCGACTCCGCATCGGCCGGTAATGCACCAGCTTTCCGCCCTTCTCGCGACTGAGCAGCCCTTTGGCGACCAGCCGCTCGAGAATCGTGTTGATCGTCGTGTGCGCTGGCGAGCGGTCATCGGGCAGCGCGGCGAGCACCTCGCCCGCCGTCACCGGTCCGCCTGACGCGGTTCGGCGCCAGACGATCTCCATCACCTGCCGCTCGAGCGGCCCAAGCACCCCATCCAGCGCGTCCCCTGCCGACATCTGACCCCCGCGATTCGTTTTTGACACTGTGTCGAAGATAAGCGGTCAGATCGCCGCTGTCAAGGGTTTTTTACGAAAGGTCAAAAGTGGGGTAACGGAAGCTGTCGGCTATCAGCTATCAGCTATCAGCTATCAGCTATCAGCTATCAGCTATCAGCTATCAGCTATCAGCAAGAGAACGGCGACCGGAAGCGGTCGCTCTGTTAGTGGATTCTGCGGTAGCGGACCGTTACCGCACAAGCTCAACACGAACAGAGAGATGAACCACGACAACAGCGCCGCGCCGTCGTTTCATCAATCCTCGCTCCTCGTTCATCATTCTCTTCACTCGTACCGGATCGCATCGACGGGGACGAGGGCGGCGGCGCGGCGGGCGGGATAGAGCGAGGCGAGCAGGCAGAGCACGAGCGCGCTGACGGCAATGGCGACGAGATCGGTCCACTCGACCGAGACGGGATAGGCGTCGATGATGAACGAATCGGCGTTGAGAATCTTGACCAGTCCGAACCGCCCTTGCAGGTACACGACCAGCAGCCCGATCCCGCCGCCGATGACGACGCCCGCCAGCCCGATCAGCAATCCCTCCAGCAGAAAGATCCGCAAAATGCTCCGCCGACCGGCGCCCATCGCCTTTAACACGCCGATGTCGCGGGTTTTCTCGATCACGACCATCGTCTGGCTGCCGACGATGTTGAAGGCGGCGACGGCGATGATCAGCGACAGGATCAGGTACGCGCCCCACTTCTCCAGCCGCATGACCGTGTAGAGTTCGCGGTGCAGGTCGTACCACGTCTCGACCTTGTACGTCGGCCCAAGTTGGGCGATGGCGAGGCGCTTGACCTCGTCGGCTTGCGCGATGTCCACCAGATCCAGCTCGACCCCGGTGACGCGGCCGTCGCGCAGCCGGAACAGGTCGCGGGCGGCTTCCAGCGAGATGAAGGCGTGGTTCGCGTCGTAGAGCCGCTGGACCGTGAACACACCGGTGACCGAAAAGCCGACCGTTGGCGGGGCGCTGAGTTGGGTCGCGGCCCGAACCAGACCGGCCGGTGAGACGAGCGAGAGCGTGTCGCCCAGCCCGGCGCCGAGCGCGTCGGCCAGCCCGATGCCGACGACCATTCCGTCGGTGCCAAGCGTGAACCGGCCCAAATGCGTGTGGGCGCGGACTTGCTCGGTCCGGCCGTAGTGCGCTTCCTCGACGCCGCGCACGATCATCCCCTGCGGCTCGCCGGCCCGACCGATGGCGAGCGCTTTCCCCTCGACGTAGGGCGAGGTCGAGCGGACGCCGGGCAGCGAGCGGAGCACGGCCGACAGAGAATCGGGATTCGCCACGCCGCGAGGCCCGAGCGCCTCGACCCGCACGTCGGGGTCGAACGAGACGAGCAGCCCAGTCACGAGGTTGAAGAACCCATTAAAAACCGACAGCACCACCACCAGCGCCGCCACGCCGACGTTGACCCCGACGACCGAGAGCAACGTGATCAGCGAGATCAGCGAGGTCCGATGCTTCGCC
>JBBSVG010000716.1:0-1974 GCA_038233775.1 Bacteroidota bacterium
AGCCGGTCGGCCAGCACGCCACTCGCGACGGCCTGACCCAGACTGAGCATCAACCCGAGCCCCGCCAGCAGCGCCAGCGTCTGGCCGACCAACCGGGCGCGGTCCGACCGGGCGGCGAGTCGCGGCAGGAAGTACAGCACGCTGTCGGGCAGGCCGAGCAGCAAAATTGGCGCGGCCGTCTCGAAGACGAGCAGCAACTGGCCGTACTGACCCCACGCCGCCGGGGCCAAGTGACGAATCAGGACCAATCGGACGAAGAACGTAACCGCGTAGGTCAGCAGGTTGCCGAAGAAGATCAGCCCGGCTTGCTGCGCCAGCCCCGAGCGGGCGCCCGATTGGGCGGTTGACGGCTCGGGCAAGCCCGGATCGCCGGCCGGAAGCGGCGGTTGGTCGCTCACGCTCGGCTCACATCGGTCAGCACCTCGGCCAACTGCGCGGTCAGTCGGCGCCGGTCGTAGCGAGCAACGGCGTCCCAATCCGGCTCGACCGGCAACCGGCCGCCAGCCGCTTCCCACGCTGCGTAGAGGTCGACCAACGCCGCCGCGATGGCTGCTTCATCCGGCGCGACGACCCAGCCGACGCGGGTTTCCCGAATCAGATCGGCCGCACAACCGTCGGTCGGCAGAATCCCGACGACGAAGCGGTTGCGCGGCAGATACTCGCACAGCTTGCCCGGCACGTAGTTGCGCCAGCGCGGGTCGGCCAGCATCGCCAAGAGCGCCGTCGCCCCGTTCATCTCGGCCAGCGCTTCGTCGTGGGCGACGAACGGCAGCACGTCCAGCCGGTCCGCGATCCCGAGCGCCGCCGCTTCCGCCTCGAACTGCCGGTGCAGCCCGCCGACGATCTTCAAGCGCAGCTTCGGGCAGCGCTCGCGACACTCGGCCAGCGCCCGAAACAGTCGAGACGGGTTGTGCTCGCCGTAGAACCGGCCAACCCAGAGCAGCGTGAACACATCGGTGACAGGCTGTGGCGAGAGTCGGGCGACGGCGGGATCGAGTTCGGCTGGGTCGTAGCCGTTGGGAATCCAGACGATCTTCGACGGCGATAGCCCAAAGTTAGCGATCCACTCGTCCCGATTGAGCGGCGTGTTGGCGATCAACCGGTCGGCTGCGTGGACGACGCCGCGCTCCAGCTCGGCCAGCCCCCGCTGTTCGGGCGAGCCGAGTGCGTGCGGCGAGAGCGGGGCGAAGCTCCACGGATCGCGGAAATCGGCCACCCACGGCAGCCCGAACCGCTCTTTTGCCCAGCGCCCAAGCAATTGAACCGAGTGCGGCGGCGACGACGTGTAAACCGCGTCGAACTGCTCGCGCTCCATCAGCCGCTCAATGGCGCGTTTGGCGAACGGCAGCCAGCCGATCATCGGGTCGGGCCGAAACACGTCGGTGTTCAGCCAGCGAACGGCGCGGTTCAACCGCAGCCCGTACAACCCTTTGTAGAGCCAGTTCGGGTCGAGAGACGGCGTGCGGACGGCCGTCACCTCGGGCGGAATCTCGCCGATCAACGTCGCGTCTTTCGGGTAACGGAGCCAGCGCGGGTCGGGCGCAACGACCGTCGGCGACCAACCGAGCGCGGGCAGGTACTTGACGAACTTCAGCGTCCGCACGACGCCGGTGCCACCGAGCGGCGGGAAGTAATAAGCCAGCACCAGCAGCTTCTTCATCGGGCGGCGCCGGACTCGCCCGGCAGGAACCGGTCGCGCAGCCGGTCGAACTCCTCGACAGCTTGGGCGTGATCCTCCGGCCGACCGATGTCGAGCCACGAGCCGGTGAACGGATAGCCGAGCACTTTCTCGTCGGCGGCGAGCAGCGCGTGGATCAGGTCGGGAAAGTCGAACCGCGTCGCGGTCGGGATGTGGCTCAGCGCCCGACGCTCGACGGCATAGATGCCCATCGACACCTCGTAATGCAGCGTCGGCTTCTCGATGTAGGCGGTCAGTTCGCGGCGCTCGTTGAGTTCGAGCACGCCGAGCGAGAT
>JBBSVG010000717.1:0-1971 GCA_038233775.1 Bacteroidota bacterium
AAGTGCTCGGCGATCTGGTCGGCGACATGGAGAACACGCCGGAACCGGTCGAGGTCAAGCTCTACGGTCCCGACGTGGCGGCGCTCGAATCGCGGGCGGCGGACGTGGCGGCGCTGCTCGAAACCGTGCCCGGCGTCGTCGATGTGTTCAACGGCGTCGTCATCTCCGGCCCGTCGCTCGACATTCGGGTCGATCCCGACCGCGCCGCCCGGTTCGGACTCTCGGCCGACTCCATCGCGGCGCAACTCGAGATCGCCCTGCGCGGCGTCACGCCGACCGATTGGGTGCGCGGCGAGCGGCTGATCCCGATTCGCGTCCGCTACCCCGACCGGTTCCGCACCGATCTCGACGCGCTGCTGACGATGCCGATTGCCGGTCCGACTGGCGCGACGATTCCGCTCGGGCAAGTGGCCGCGATCCATCGAATCGCTGGCGTGAGTGAGATCAGCCGCGAGAACCTCCAGCCGATGGTCGCCGTGACCGCGCGACTCGAAGGGCGCGATTTGGGCAGCGCGATTCGGGAGATTCAGGGCCGAATCAGCCGCGAGATCGCACCACCAGCGGGCGGGCGGATCGGCTACGGCGGCACCTTCGAGAGCCAGCAATCGGCGTTTCGCAACCTGCTCTACGTGCTTGCGGCCGGGATCGGACTCGTCTCGCTCGTGCTGCTTGTCTCGTTCCGCACCGCGCGGGCGCCCCTTGCGATCCTCTGGACGACTGCGCTCTCGCTGACCGGCGTTGTCGCCGCGCTGCGCCTGACCGGGACGACGTTCAACCTCATCTCGTTCGTCGGCGCCATTATGATCGTCGGCATCGTCGCCGAGAACGCGATCTTTCTGCTCCACGCCGTCGAGGAGCGGCAGGCCAGCGGCGACGATCTGACCGCCGCGCTGCTCCACGGCTCAACCGACCGCGCCCGACCGATCCTGATGACAGCGCTGGCCGCCATCGCCGCGCTGTTGCCGCTCGCGCTCGGACTGGGCACCGGCGCGCAGCAACAGCAACCGCTCGCCATCGCCGTCATCGGCGGCTTCGCCACCAGCAGCGTACTGCTCCTCTTCGCCCTGCCCATGACGATCCGGCTGCTGGGAAGAGAGCGATGAAACGGCGATTTCAGATTGCTGATCGCGGATTGATGAATGGAAGAGAAGTGATGAATGATGAGTGCAGAATGATGAAACGGCGGCGCAGCACTCTTGCGGTTGGCTAACAATCGCTCTCCGTTCGTGGTGAGCCTGTCGAATCCACAACGGAGCCACCGCCGCCTTTTTCTGTCATCCTGAGCAACGCGAAGGATCTCACGGGGAACCCATGCTTTAGCGTGAGACCCTTCGCTTCGCTCAGGGTGACAGTGCGTTGAGAGCGCCGAGTGGCTTCTCTCTGACAACGGTTCCGTGCCGCTCGCTCGACTGTTGACCGCTTCCGTTGCCGTTTCCTGCCGTAAGCTGACGGCTGATAGCTGATAGCTTTCTTTCCTATGCGCCTCCTGATCGTCGAGGATGAGCTGAAGCTGGCCGGGTTGCTCCGCGAGGGGCTGACCCAAGCGGGTTACGCGGTCGATACGGCCGACGACGGCGTTCAGGGCGAGTTTCTGGCGCTGACGAACGACTACGACGCCATCGTGCTCGACTTGCTCTTGCCGCGACGGGACGGCCGCGAGGTCTGCCGCCGACTCCGCACCGCTGGTCTCGCGACGCCGATCCTGATGCTGACGGCGCTCGATTCGGTCAACGACCGCGTCGCCGGACTCGACGGCGGGGCCGACGATTATTTAGCCAAACCGTTCGCGTTCGCCGAACTGCTGGCCCGGCTGCGGGTGCTGCTCCGTCGCGGCGCGACCGGCTCGGCCGAACCGCTGCTCCGCGTCGGCGACCTGAGCTATGACCCGGCGACCCGTGCCTGCGTCCGGGCCGGTCGGTCGATCCCGCTCGTGGCCCGAGAGCACGGGCTGCTCGAGTATTTCATGCGCCA
>JBBSVG010000718.1:0-1946 GCA_038233775.1 Bacteroidota bacterium
GCGGATTGATGAAACGACGGCGCGGCGTTGTTGTCGTCCTTTCAGCGCCGATATCCGTTCGTGGTGAGCCTGGGCGGTAGCGGGCCGCTACCGCAGAATCCACAACGGAGCCACCGCCGCCGACCACTTCCGTCGCCGCTCTCTTGCCGTAAGCTGACGGCTGATCGCTGACAGAGCGGTTTTGAGAGTTGTGTGAAGTTTCGATGCCCCTTCAGGCGATCCAACCCCTCCCCATCGGGGAGGTGGCGCGATAGCGCCGGTGGGGCGTCGTTGTTGGCCCGGCTGACTCAACGACGCCCCCCGCTCGGCTGCCGCCGGCTGCCCCCCGCCGGGGGGCGGTTGGGTCCGCATCACATTCAAACCTCTCCGAATACCGCTCTAACCGACAGCTTCCGTAATTACTCCGCCTTGAATGTCTGGACGATGCGCTCGAACAGCGGCTCGTGGGCGGCGAAGGCATCGGCGGCGGCGGTCGCGGTGATGACGTACACGCGGCCATCCTGCGGCACCAGTCGCATCGTCCCGCGAACCGATTGGGCACCGAACACGCCACTGTAGCGGATGCGGAACGCCGGTCGGCCCGACAGCGGCGCGGCGCCCGAGTCGATCAGCGCGAAGCTCGGGATCTGCTGACTCAGCGCCGAGAACAAGCTCCGACGGTACTGTTCGAACGTCGCCGACTCGGGCAGGCCGTCATAGCCGACGTTGATGTTCTCGCGAAACGGATCGGTCGGCCCGGCCGACGGTTCGAGCGCCATCAGCTTGGTGTTGTTGAGGTCGCGGGCCGTCTCCCAAGTGGGCGGAAGGCTCATTTGGAACTTGACCGCGTAGTCTTTCGGGATGAGCGGCGTCTGTGCGCGCGCGAGGCCGGGCGCGGCGACGAGCATCAGCAGGCTGGCGAGGAACAGTCGATTCATGGACAACTCCGATGGATGGGTTACTGACAACCGGCGCAGAGACCGGTGAACTCGAGCCGATGCCCTTCGACCCGAAAGTGCGTCCGGCGGGCGACCTCGGCCTCGACTTGCTCGTCCAGACCGCACAACTCGACCTCCTCGATCCGGCCGCACCCGCGACAGATCAGGTGGTGATGGTGGTGGCCCGGCTCGACCAAACAATAGCGCGCCGTCGTCTCGCCCGCGCCGACCGGCTCGACCAAATGCAGCGATTCGAGCAATTTAAGCGTCCTATAGACGGTCACGAGGTCGATCCCGTGGGCGCCGACAGCGGCGTGGACCTCGGCGGCGGAGCGCGGGCCGTGCGCCTCGATCAGCGCGGCGGCGATGGCGTGTCGCGGCTTGGTCAGCGAGTGACCGCCGGCGCGGAGAGCGGCCGAGATGCGGCCGAGTCGTTGGGTCTGGGTCATGGATGCGGTCAGCAAGAGGGCGTTGGGCCGGGCAGCGCGGACAACTCCGGTGCCGCTTACCGGCCCGGCTCGACGAGCACCTCGCCGAACAGCGCTTGCTGACCGGCCCGGAGCAGCGCGGCGACCTCGCCTTCCGAGTGGCCCTCGGCGTACACGCGCACCAGCGGTTCGGTCGCGCTGGCCCGGACGAGCAGCCACCGCTCGTCGCCGTCGAAGCGAAGTTTCAGCCCCGAGACGATGCCGCGCGTGGTGAACGCCTCGTGCCCGACGATGCTCAGCCCGGCCAGTTCGGTCGGCAGCCCAGCGACGAGCGCGGGCAGCAGCTCGCCCCGGTCGGGTCGGTCGTACGGCACATCGACCCGGTCGTAATGCAGCTCGCCAAACTCGGCTTCGAGATCAGCCACCAACTCGCGCAACGACTTGCCGCTGACGGACACCAGTTCGGTCAGCATCAGCCCAGCGAGCACGCCGTCGCGCTCCGGCAAGTGGCCGCCGAAGCCAAATCCGCCCGATTCCTCGCCGCCGAACGCGACCGGCCGCGCCGCCATGATCTCGCCGATCCACTTGAACCCGACCGGCA
>JBBSVG010000719.1:0-1943 GCA_038233775.1 Bacteroidota bacterium
CGACGGCGTACTCGGCGAACCCTTCGTGCAGCCAATCGTCGCGCCAGTCGTCGGCCGCGACCTCGCCCTCGAACCACGAATGCGCCAGTTGGTGCAGCGCCGTCCGCTCAAACTCGACCGGCGGAAACCGCTCGAACCGTTTGATTAATTCAACATACGTCGGCCCGAGCGTCGTCAAGTTGCCGTGCGGCAGACCCTGACCGGGCACCTCGACCAGCGTCGCGCCGCTTTGCCGGTACGGATACGGCCCGAAACACGACTCGAAGAAGCGCAGCCCGGCCATGAGTTCCGGCAGGCGGCGGTCGTAGTCGCGCCGATGCTCGGCGAGCGTGTAGAGCGTCAACCGCAGCCCGGTCGAGTCGGTCCGCGTGACGGTTTCGAACGGACCGAGGGCGAACGTAACGGCGTTGGTCGCGGTCGGTGTTGGGGCGACATAGACGAACGTGCTGCGCCCGTCTGGACCGGTCGTCAGCGAGCGAAGCTGACCCGGCGCGACGGCGGTCAATCCGGCCGGAACGTTTAAGGCGAGACGAACGGAGTCGGCCCGGTCGGCCGGACTGTCCTTGCACGGCCACCAGAGATCGCCGCCCTGCTCGTGGGCGAGGACCGAAACCCACGGCTTGCGCCCGCTCGCCCGCGTCCAGACGAACCCGCCGTCGGCCGCGCTCGGCATCCGCAGCGGATCGCCCGCAACACCCGGCGAGACGGGCGGCGAGCCACCGTAGCGGACCGTCAGCACGACCCGCTCGCCGGGCCGAACGGTGTCGGGCAGCGTCACCCACAACCGTCCGCCCGAGCGCTCGACCGGCAAGGACAACGGTTCGGCATCGACGGTGACCGGATCGAGCCGCAACTCGCCCGGCTGAATTCTCGGGTCGTCGGGCGCCGGGGCAAACAGCCCGACCCGCTCAGGCAGAAACGCCGACCGAACGGTGAGGCCGCCGACCAGATCGAGCGCGACCCGAGTCAGCGGCGCGAGCACGGTTAGATGGATTGTGCAGTCGCCGTTGATCGTCTCGCGGCGCGGATCGACCGTCAGCGCGAGATCGTAGAACGTCACGTCGTAGGCGGCCAGATCGGCTGGCAGCGGACTTCCCGAATCGGCGGTTGGTCGGGCGAGCGGCTGCGCGGCGACGGCGGTTGTCCAGAGCACGACGGCCGTCGTTATCCACGCGGCGAACCGTCCGGCGGCACCGAACTTGTAAATTTGCCGACCGAACCAGAGGGGAGAATCAGAATGAAACATCAAATCGGGCGGTGGATCGCGTCGGCGGTGGTGGCGGTGATCGTCGCAGCCGGGGCAAACAACGTGCGGGCGCAGGATGTCGAGACGCCGACGGCGGTCGTGATCCAGGTGCAGCGTAAGCTCGCCGCGCAGCGCTACTACGTCGGACCGTTCGACGGCGTGCTCGGGACGAAAACCCGCACCGCGATCCGGGCCTATCAGAAGAAAAATCGCCTACCCGCGACCGGCCTGCCGTCGCGCCGGACGCTGGTCAAGCTGAATCTGATCGACGACCGCCCGTTTAACGGCACCGTCTATCACGAGCCGACGCCGGTCGCCGACACGACCAATATCGCCACCGCCGGCGGCACACCCGCGTTCGTCCCGCCGCAACCGACCGTTCCTCCGCAACCGTAGATTTCGACGCGCCTTCGAATGTATGATAGGAGTTACGCAGTTGAAATCACTGGGCTTCCCCCGTTTTGATGGACACAGGGATTACGCTGCTTTGCTGCTAATAGAGCGTAATTGAAAAGAGTGTAGTTAAGGGCTATCTTCGCAGTAAAAAAGCCATGCCCAAAGCTACCCTGCCGTTCTCGCTGCCTGACGAGGTAATCACCAGCCTTGAAGCGATGCTCAGCAAAGGCGTTCACGCCCGCCGAGAACTGGCCCGCGCTCGCATTCTGCTCAAACTCTGTCCATGTCTCGGACCGGCTCA
>JBBSVG010000720.1:0-1923 GCA_038233775.1 Bacteroidota bacterium
CGACCCGCGCCGGGTCAGCGTTCGCATCGCTCTGACTCGTACCGAGCGTCAGCGGGTAGCCGTTGCCCGATGCGTCGGCCGAGGTCTGGCCGCTCGCTTCGTCCAAATGATAGAGGAACAGCGTGCTGGCTGAACTGGTCAGCGCACCCGACGGCGGGGCGAAGCTGCCCGAGTACAGCACCGCGTTCGAGGCGCGGACCTCGTCGATGACGCCGGTGAAGTACCCGCCCGGCACGCTGTTGCCGATGAGAAACGTCGGCGTCCCGTAACCGTTATAGGAACTTGCGCCACTGTTGGTGCCGACGAGCACGCCGTCCACGTACACCCGTTTCTCGTCGTTGACCGGATCGGCCACCGCCGCGACGTGGTGTGTCAGGCCGTCGTCCACCCGGACGCTGGAGACGACCGCAGTGTTCGACGGATAGATGTAGAAGGCGAGATACCCGCCCGAGACGTAGAGTGCGCGGTCGTACTCCGACCCCGCCGGTGCCGTGTTCGACACGCCGGTGATCCCGCCATTGGCCGAGGTGGTGTTGATGAACGCCTCGATGGTGTACGCATTCACCGGACTTCCTGCGGTGAACAGCGGACTGACATCGGCGTAAGCCAGTTGCCCGCCGTTGAAGCTGAGGGCATTGCCCGATTGGGCCAGCGCAACCGCCGGGGCGCCCAGAACGACCGCCGCGACCAGCAATCCACGATCAATTCGCATCGCTTCTCCTGAACCGGTTCTGTAGGGGGGAAATCCAAGTCCTCGAACGAGGGCTTCACCAATATACCCGATTTCCCGTCGGATGAACAGACCAACATCGTTACTTGACAAGCGACAGGCGGCGGGTGAGCGAGCGACCGTCGGCGAGCGAGAGCCGGGCGAGGTAGAGGCCGCTCGGCAGCCCGGCGCCGTCGAACGTCGCGGTGTACGATCCGGCTGGTTTGGTTTCATCGACCAACGTCCGAACACGCCGACCGAGCGCGTCGAAGATCTCCAGTCGAACGCGACCGACGGCCGAGAGGTCGTAGCCGATCTGCGTCGTCGGGTTGAACGGGTTCGGCGAAGCGGGCAAGAGCGCGAACGTTTCGGGCCGCGTCCGGTCGCCACCGACCGCCGTCGGAAACGTCCCGAACGTCACGCCGTTGACCGTGTAGGCGACCAGCGCAGCAGGCGGAATGTTGTACAACCCTGAGCCGCCAATGGAAAACTCGCCGATATCGGCCATATAAACGTATGCCTGCGCTTCCGGGAGGTCGTAGTAAAACCGCTTATACGGCTTCATCCGTCCATCCAGCGCCGCCGTAAGTCCGCCCTGAACGTGAACATACCCCCACTGACTGCCGTCTGCATAGAGCGGAATCGTGTCGTTGATCGCCGCATTCAGCGGGACCAGCACAGGTAACGGCGTCCGATAGACCATGCTCGGTTCTGCCGCCATCTCGGGCTCGAGCGTTCCATCCTCCCGATAACGCCTGACATAGCGAACGCCGTCCGCCCCGATCCGCGTCAGCGTCAGATAAGTCCGTACATCGTAGGGCGGTCGCGCATAGGCATTCCACGTCCGGTTCCACATCACGACATACGCCGTGTCGCTGACGGTCGTATCGCGCAGCACCCGGCGTTCGTACTTCTCGCCGAAGCCTTCATAGTACCAATGGTTGCCGATCTGGAGCGGGAAGTAGCGCTCGGCCGCGATGGAATCGGGCGTGACCGGCTCCTGCGCCCGAGCGGTCGAGGTGGCGAGCAGGACGACGAACAGCAGCAGCGCGAGGCGATGGGTGATTCGCATGGCGAGAGACGCAAGGTGAACGGGGACCGGCGGTGTCGGCTAAAAGTGCGTCATTGATGCCCGTTTGTCAAGTGATTTCAGCGGTTCGCAGCAGAATCGGCGTCACGTCGAGCAGCGAGCGGGCGGTGGCGAACCGGTCGGC
>JBBSVG010000721.1:0-1919 GCA_038233775.1 Bacteroidota bacterium
CATCGGGTTGCGCATCCTCACCGGCCGGCTGGCCGGCACCTACACCCCCACCGGCGAGGGCAAGTTCTTCTTCACGATGATGGCCGCCTTCGCCGAGCTGGAACGAGACATGCTGCGTGAACGCACCATCGCCGGCCTCGCTGCCGCCCGGACGCAAGGCCGCGTCGGCGGACGCCCCGTCGTCATGGACGCCGACAAAATCGCCGCCGCGACCGCCCGACGCGCCAACGGTGAAAGCCCCACCCAGATCGCTAAAGCCCTCGGCGTCTCCCGCGCCAGCGTCTACCGGCACCTCGCCGTCGTGTCGTCGGACTGACACCTCAACCGGACGCAAATCGCTACTGTCTGTCTTAGTGACGTCAGGAAAGCCGGAGTAACGTTGAATGCCAAGCCCGGCCCAAACTTGATGGGTATCGGTGAGGACACGCCTCGAGGGCGTTCGGATCAGTGACGTCGAACGGTGGAGGGCTGCCGTCGGCGCTTCCGACCGGCCTGGAGAGATCGTTCTGAGGGCTGGTTCCCGCTCCGACGCTGCCGTGAGCGTGGCGCTCAGCGGTGTGCTTGACGAAAGTGAATCTGTCACAGTAGAACTGGTACACGGGTGATGGAGCTTGCCCGAAGAGCCATGTGATCCGGGCTTTTCAAACCGCCAAGATGGCTGATGGCCCCTGCGATCTTCAAGGAGCGCAGATGTCTGACTTCAGCCAGCCTCGGGCTGCTCGTGCGGACGACCTCCCATCGAGCGATATCGAGGCTGACGAGACGTTGGCCGGCCTGCCCTGCTTGGCCGAGATCGGGTCGATCCCGTCGCGACCGTCTGTCGTTGGGCATCGGCACTCTTTTCGTCGCGACAGCCATTGGAGCGTGAGCTACCTCGGCAACGTGTGGCGAGCGAACGCCGCCGGTGTGGACGAGCCGGGAGAGGGCCGCGCTCGTTCCAACAGGTCCAGCCCGTGACGGCTACGTTGCCGCTGCCTGCTATCCAGGCGCTGCAGGTGTTGACCATAGCCGTCGGTGCACCGGGGATCAACGGCGTCATCGCTCGGGTCGAGGCCCGGTTGCAGGGAAGGGTCGGACCGCGGATTCTTCAGCCCTACTACGACCTGGCCAAGCTGTTCCGCAAGGAAGCGCTCGCCCCGGCGGGCGTCGGACCGTTCTTCTTGCTGGCGCCGATCTTCTCCTTCGCCTGCTACTTGACTGTGCCGATGCTGATCCCGGTGTTGACCAGCTACCCGCTGCCGTTGGGGTACATGGGCGACATCCTCGGTGGCGGGTTCATTCTGGCGTTGGCCAGCTTCGTTGTCGCGGTCGCGGCCGCCGAGACCGGCAGCCCGTATGCGCAGCTGGCTTCAAGCCGGGCCAAGACCTTCGGTGCGATCACTGAGCCGGTGGTACTGCTGGTGGTGTTCTCGGTCGCGCTGGTGACCACCACCGATCTGCCGTACGCCTTGAGTGCCACCGTGCTCAGCGGCCCAGACCAGATCGTGCGCCCGGCGCATCTGTTGGCCTCTGCCGCACTGTTCATGGTGATCCTGTTCGAGACGGGCCGCATTCCGATTGAGACCCACACTGGGACAATCGAGTTCGGGATGATCGAAGAGGGTCGCAGTTTTGAACACGCCGGCCCGCATCTGGCTCTCCTTCGATGGGGCTCGGCTGCCAAGCAGATGGTGCTCTACACCATCTTGATCAATGTCTTCATCGCGCCGTGGGGGTTGTCCTCCACCACTCGCGTCGATCAGGTGGCGTTGGCGATCCTGGCCTTCCTCGGCAAATGCGTCGTTCTCGGCTGCGTGGTGGCAGTGATCGACGATTCGTTCGCCAAGCTGCGACTGTTGAAGATCACCGAGTTCGTCGCCGGCGCGTTCCTGCTCGCGGTGCTCGGCGTCTTCACCCTCTACCTGGGAGGAGGGTGATCA
>JBBSVG010000722.1:0-1914 GCA_038233775.1 Bacteroidota bacterium
CCGGTCCCCACGACCAACCGTTTGAACCGACGGCCAACCGCTCGCGGCCGAGCGTGAGCGCAACCGGCGCCCAGCGCAGCGTGACGGCCGCTTCCGCCCGGTCGAAAAACGGTTCATCAACGACGGTCAGGTTGAACTGGCCGTTGAGCGTCGGTTCGTGGCGCCGGGCGCCGGGCCGGTTGCCGAGCACGAGTCCGTTGGTGGCTCGGGTGCGGACGCCCAGCCGACCGCCGAACGTCCCCGAAATCACCAATCCGCCGTCGATCAGCCCGTAACCGGCCTCGCCAGCCGCCGCTCGCGTCACGAGAGCGCCGAGCGGCTGGATCGTCAGACGGTGGCCGTGGGTCGCGTCGCGCCAGCGCCAGAGCGGCTCGCGGCCCGGTTCGATCCGCCAGCCGTCGGCCGCATCCGCCGAGAAATCGGCCGTGAATTCCGCCCATTGTCGCCGCTCGACCGGGCTGAGTCGGGCCGCGTCAACCCGACCGAGCGCGGCCGTGACTTGTTCTCGGCGAACGGGCATGACCGACGGATCGAACCCCGCCAGCGCCCCCCGATCCGTCAGCCGCGAGAGAAATTCGTAAACGGGATGGCCGACCGGGACCGACTCGACCTGCGCCCGCGCATCGACGGCGGCGAACGCGACGAGCAACGCGATCAGCGCCCATCGCCAACCGAAACGGCGAAGATGGGCGCTGAGCCGAACGGAATCGCCGGACACGGGTCGGCAGTCGGTCATGGAATCGGCCCGATCAGGCGAACACTTCCTTGACCTTGTCGAAGAAGCCTTTATCGCCCTGACGCGCCTCGGGGCGGAGGTTATCGCTCTTGAGCAGTTGCTTCATCAGGTCTTTCTCACGGGCGTTGAGCTTGGTCGGCGTCCACAGGTTGACCCGAACGAGCTGGTCGCCCTTGCCTCGCGTCTGCAACCGGGGTAGACCTTTATCGCGCAATTTCAGCACCTTGCCGTGCTGCGTCCCGGCGTCGATGGTGATTCGGGCCGAGCCGCCGAGCGTCGGGACTTCGACCTCGTCGCCGAGCGCGGCTTGGGGAAACGACAGGTGCAGATCGTACACCAGATCGTCGCCGTGACGGAGGAAATGCGGGTGCGGCTGTTCTTCGAGCACGACGAGCAGATCGCCCGCCGGTCCGCCGCGATAGCCAGCGTTGCCCTGGCCGCGCAGCGGGATGTAGTTCCCTTCGGCGACGCCGGCCGGGACCTGCACGGTCACACACGACTCGCCCGAGATGCGCCCGTCGCCTTTGCACGTCGGACACGGCTGCTCGACGACCTTGCCCTCGCCGCCACAGTTCTGGCAAACGACGACGTTGACGAACTGCCCAAACGGCGAGCGCGTCACCTGCCGGACCTCGCCCTGACCGTTGCAGACCGAGCACGTTTTGAGGCTGGAGCCTTCCTTCGCGCCCGTCGCTTTACACGGCTCGCAGGCGACCTGTTTCTTGACCTTTAACTTCTTCTCGACGCCTTCGGCGATCTCCTCGAGCGAGAGCGCCAGCCGGACTTTCAGATCGGAGCCCGGCCGACCTTGTCCCCGGCGCTGCTGCTGCTGGCCGCCGCCGAAGATGTCGCCGAACATCGAAAAGATGTCCGAGATGTCACCGAAGCCCGCTCCGCCGCCGCCGCGACCGGCGCCGTTGTTGACCCCGGCGTGGCCGTACTGGTCGTAGCGCGCCCGCTTGTCGGGGTTCGACAGCACCTCGTAGGCTTCGGCGGCCAGCTTGAACTGCCCTTCGGCCTCGGGGTTGTCGGGGGTGCGGTCGGGATGCCACTTCAGCGCCAGTTGGCGATAGGATTTCTTGATCTCGTCGGCCGTGGCGGTGCGGCTGACCTCCAGCACCTCGTAATAATCGCGTTTGCTCATGGGGAATGCTCGGGGAAACGGGGGTTACTCGCCG
>JBBSVG010000723.1:0-1904 GCA_038233775.1 Bacteroidota bacterium
TACAACGGGTTTCTCACCGGGGAGATACGGGGGTTGTACGATCTACTCAGGGATCGGGTACTTGCACTCGACCCAGCCGTGCGTGAAGAGCCCCGGAAACTCTACATCGCGTTCACCGTGGATAACAACTTCTTGGAGGTGGTGCCCCTGATGGGTGGGCTGAAACTCTACTTGGATCTGCCCTTCGGAGAGTTGAATGATCCCTCTGCGCTGGGCCGGGATGTGTCTGCTATCGGACACTGGGGCACCGGTGAGGTCGAAGTGAAGCTCACCCAGACCGATCAACTCGACGAGGTGATGCGACTCATCGAGCAGGCGTACAAGACCGAGATACATTCGGGGGAGTAGTTGCCAGCCGGTTGTTCAGCGGCACGTTGAACGCCATCGTCACGCCGAAGCTGCCGACGAGATAGAGCAACCCACCGATGAGCCGCTGGGCGGCGCCGGGTTCGCCCCAACTCGACGCGGCCGAGACGACGGCAAGGGCGCAGACGACGCCCGTCCCGAGGAAGGCGCCCATGAACAGCGGCGTGATGGCAGCGACGTTCAGCGTCTGCATCGCGGCCAGCCCGTCGGCAGCGGGCAGGCGACCGAGCGCCCGCATGACAAAGGTCGAGAAGCCGAAGAACACGCCGCCCACCAGTCCGCAGCCGAGCGCCGCGACCAGCGTCAGACCGAGGCGCCATGTCTCATCCGTCATCATGGGCGTTACGCTTGGCTACCGCGTCCAGGCATACCGGTTTCGCTCGAAGAAGGCGGGCTTGCCTTCGGGGCGGACCGCCTTCTGCACCGAGAAGCTCCGGGCGCCGATCAGGTAGGTGAAGCGAAACAGCGCCGGTTGGTCGTTGTCGGGGCCGGGCTTCTCGGTCACGATGCGGACCGAGTCGCGGCCGAGTCGCGTCCGCTCGACGACCCGTTCCCCATCGAGGGTCTTCCTGTCCTTGCTGAGTGCCACCGTGTCGCGGCTGTTCTCCTGCGGTTCGTCGGGATACCGGTACTCGAACACCCATGCCAGCCGGTTTCCGGCGACCGGCGTCACGATCAGAGCCGATGGGATCGACACCGGCCGGTTCGAGCGGTAGTCGAGATACGTCAATGTCCCCGTCCACGGCGCCCCGGTCAAGCGGTGCAGATCTTTCCGCTCCACCTTCGGCGCTCCCGGCGAGTTTCCCCCGACCCCGAACGACGCAACCAGCATCAAAGCCATCCAGACGTTCATCTGCGTACCCGGTTTTAAAAGCATTTTCCAGCAGCATCGAACTCAACGATCCTGCTACGGTTACGTCAGTAAACCCACGCTCGGCGAACCCTGGTTCCGGTCGCTTGGTATCCTTGACTCGATGCAGCGACCGGTTCAGCGATGGACCGGGCGCCGCTGCGTTAGAGGTGGCGGACGCCGGCGGTGAAAACGGCCCACGGGCGGGCGGACGGGTCGAGCAGGTCGGCCGGATCGGCGGTCGGCCAGCAGATGAGATCGGCCCGGCGACCGACGGCGAGCGCGCCGCGACGATCTTCCAGCCCAAGCGCCATCGCCCCGCCGATGGTCGCGGCGGTGAACGCTTCGGCGGGCGTCAGCCCAAGCGTCGAGACGGCGGCGCGGAAGGCGGCGAGCGTGGTTTGATCGGGCAACGAGCCGAGGGCGAGCGGCGCTGCGTCGTCGTCGATCAGGCGGCGAACTGGGAAGGATGAATCGGGACGCAGCAGCACGACCGGTCCGTCGGCAGTTGGTGCGGCCGAGCCGACGAGCAGATGCACGCCGTCCGGCAGCGATTGGGCGCCGTCGGTGTGCAGCGTGACGCGCAGACCGAGGCGGAGCGCGTCGTCGATCTGCCGGTCGAGGTGCGCCCGGTCGGTTGACCCGTCGAGCGTCAGGGCAACGCCGATGACCGAACCGGTGGCGGCGA
>JBBSVG010000724.1:0-1892 GCA_038233775.1 Bacteroidota bacterium
GAACCGATGCAATTGAATGCCGGTGGTGGCAAAGAACAGCTTGGGGCGCTTGCAGAGTTTGGGGTAGAGTGCCATGGCGATATCCAGGTCAGAGGCCAAGTCGTCCGATCAAGATACTATCGCGCAACAGGTTTATTCATCATTTCCCCCCGTCCCCGAGCCGGATGACCCGTTGCGGCTGGGCGGTTGGGACGAGGCCGACGTCGAGGACGTGCTTGCGGCCCGGTTGGGAGAGGAGGAAGCTGCTCAGACCCCGAGCCAGAGACGGCGTCGGGGCGGTCGTGTAGAGATAAACCGGCAGTCGGAGCGGGTAGAGGCCAGTCAGCACGTCGGCCGGGGTCGGACGGACAGACGGGGCGCCGACCGAGTCGGGGCGCACCTTCGCCACCCGAACCAGCGGTGAGATGTCGGCCAGCGCGTCCTGCCGGGCACCGGATGTGTCGCCGAGCGCTACGCGAAGCGTCGAGAGTTCGATGAACCCGACCGAGCCGGGTCGGCGGCCGACCTCAGCGATCATCTGCGTGGCGGTCGTGCAGACAGCGGCGTAAGCGGGCAACGGGCGTTCGATCCCGCCCAAGAACCGGCGGCGGACCTCGGTCGCGGCGGCCGTGTTGCCAGCGGGCAACAGCACGAGCGCACCGGTGGCCGAGCCGTCGGTTGCGGCGGCGCGGCCGAGATCGGTCAGGCTCAAACCGCTGTCCAGCCGGGCGTCGCTCGGGTGGAGCAGGACGACGACCGCGTCGTAGGCGATCAACTTTAGATCGAGCTGCCGACCGGTTTTCTCGGTCACTTGTGCGAGCTGACCCTGCTCGTCCGTCAGCAACTCGCGGTTGAGCAACGCGGCCGGGATCGTCCCTTTCAGCAGCCCGATTACGGCATCGCGCGGCGCAATCGTCCGAACGGTCAGCGTCGCTTTCGGGTAGAGGTCGTGGTAGGTTCTGGCCCAGCGTCCGGCTGCCACGGCAAGACCCGGCGCGACCGGCAACGAGAGAGCGCCGGTCGTAAAGGTCGCCTCCTCGGCTGCGGCCTCGTCGGATGTGGCATCGCGACGGCAGCCGCCGCCGAGGGCCGTCACGAGCAGCAGCGCGGTCAGCAGTCCGCCGAAGCAAACGGTGCGGCGATCAATCGTCATCATCGAGCAAACTCCGGCGGCTGCGGGCTTGACCCATCGTCAGCCGATAGAGGCCGAAGAGCAGCACGACGAGGGCGAGAATATAGCGGTACGTGCTCGGCGCCCGAACGAAACCGCCGAGGTTGAGGGCGATCAACAGGCTGAAGGCCAAGTACACGGCAAAGATCGCCCACGCCACCCACGGTGTCCCCGCCGGTTCCGGTCGCCGGGGACGGCGCAGCCTCGGGTTCAGCGTCGGCACGGAGACTGGCTCAACGGCGGCGGGCTCAAGCGCCGACCGGTCATCCTGCCCGGAAGGGGCGGAATGACCGGTCGAAGGCTCGGGCGATGGGTACGTCGGGGTCTCGTCGTCCATCGGAGCGTGGGTTACCGCAGCTTGAAGACGACCGGGACGGTGATCTGGACCTTCACCGCCCGACCACGCTGCTTGCCGGGGGTGAACTTCCACTTCTTCACGGCTGCCACCGCTGCATCGCCGCAGCCGCCGCCGATGTCGCGGACAACCTTGGCATCGACGACGTTGCCCTGCTCGTTGACGAAGGCCGAGATGAACACGCGCCCCTGGATCTGCGCCCGCTTGGCGATCTCCGGGTACACGGGCGGCGGCTGGTCGATGACCGTCGGCATGTCCTCGACGACGGTGAAGAACTCCGGCTCCGGCTCCGGCGGCGTGAACACCGGCGCCGTGCCGGTGCCGCCGGGGATGCCCGCGCTGTAATTGCCGCTCGAGTCGCTCTTGCCGGTCAGCGTCGCTGCCTTC
>JBBSVG010000725.1:0-1882 GCA_038233775.1 Bacteroidota bacterium
GCCGGACTCGGCTTCTTCGTCTCGCTCGGCAGCGTGATCCTCTCCTGCATCCCCGGCGCCGATGTGGAGGACCAAGCGGCGTTCTACTGGACCGTCTTCGGGACGACGGCCGTCAACCTGCTCGTTGGACTCGGGGTGTACGCGGTCGGCCGGCGGCGGCGCGAGCGGGTCGCGGTTCAGGTCGATTCGGGCGAGGTCGAGCGGTAGAAACACGACCGCTCGCCGGTGTGGCAGGCGGCGCCGGTTTGGCTGATCCGGTAGAGCACCGCGTCGCCGTCGCAATCGAGCCGAACCTCGTGGACGGTTTGCAGGTGGCCGCTGGTCGCGCCTTTGTGCCACAACTCGCCGCGCGAACGGCTGAAGTACCACCCTTCGCCGGTCGCGAGCGTCCGGCGGAGCGCTTCCCGGTCGGCCCACGCCAGCATGAGCACCTCGTCCGTCTCGACCGCTTGGGCGACGACGGCGACCAACCCGCGCTCGTCGAACCGAACCTGATCGAGCAACTCGGCGGTCGTCATGCGGCGACCTCGACCGGCCGGATCGGCAACCCGCGCTCGGCCAGATAGCGCTTGGCGTCTGGAATCGCGATCTGGCGGAAGTGGAAGATCGACGCGGCGAGCACCGCATCGGCGCGGCCGACCGTTAAGCCGTCGTACAGGTGCTCCAGCGTCCCGGCGCCGCCCGAGGCGATGACCGGGACCGAGACGACGTCGGCCAGCGCGGCCAAGAGGTCGGTGTCGTAGCCCGACTTGGTTCCGTCGCGGTCCATGCTCGTCACGAGCAATTCACCCGCGCCGAGTTCGGCCCCGCGAGCGGCCCAGGCGATGGCGTCGAGTCCGGTCCGCTGCCGCCCGCCGTGGGTCACGACTTCCCACCCCGACCCGTCCGTCCGGCGCCGCGCGTCGATGGCGAGGACGATGCACTGCGCCCCGAAATGGTCGGCGCCTTCCGAGATCAACTCAGGCCGGGCAACGGCGGCGGAGTTGACCGAGACCTTGTCCGCGCCGCTCTGCAACATCAGCCGCATGTCGGCCACCGTCCGAATCCCGCCGCCGACCGTAAACGGGATGAACACTTCCTCCGCCGTCCGCCGAACCACGTCGAGCATCGTTTGGCGTCCGCCGGAGGTCGCGGTGATGTCGAGAAACACCAACTCGTCGGCGCCTTCGCGGTTATAAACGTGCGCTTGCTCGACCGGATCGCCTGCATCGACCAGATCGACGAAGTTCACGCCTTTGACCACGCGCCCGTCGTGCACATCCAAACACGGAATAATCCGTCTCGCCAACATTTTTTGATATCTGCGACCAAGTGAACCGGCTGGAAACGCGCGCAGCCCGCAGAAATTTTTGATATCTGCGACCGGGTGAGCAAGTTAGACCGACGGCTCAGCCCGCAGAAATACGCGGCGTTGAACGGAACGCCCAGATCGGGGCGAGAAGCGGGAAAGGGTCAGCCGACGGCGGTGCGGAGGCGGGGGCAATCGGGCCGGACGGCGTCGGCCTCGGCGTCGCGCAGGTCGGTTTCGCACAGGCGCCAGAGCATCTGGCAGGGAAACCGGTTCTCGTACAGCGCCCGGCCGACGATGACCGAATCGACCCCGGCCGACTCAATCGACTGCAGCGCGAACAGGTCTTTCACGCCGCCGACGCCGCCGGAGGCCGTTACACGAACCTTCGCTTCCCGTGCGAGCGTGGCCGTTTGCTCGATGTTCGGTCCCTGCATCGTCCCGTCGCGACTGATGTCGGTGTAAACGATCCTCTCGACGCCGCGCGCCTTCATCTCTTTCGCCAGATCGACGGCGCGCACGCCGGAATCGCCCAACCAGCCTTTCGTCATGACGATCCCGTCGCGGGCGTCGATGCCGACCAGGATTCGGCGC
>JBBSVG010000726.1:0-1880 GCA_038233775.1 Bacteroidota bacterium
AGGGCTACTTCTGGTCGCTCGACCGGGTCAACCGCCGACTCGACCGCGTCATGCGCGATGCGTTCGACAAGGTCTATGACATGGCGCAGAAGCACAACCAGACGCTCCGCATCGGCGCCTACATGCTCGCCATCGACAAGGTCTCGACGACCTTGAAGCTCCGGGGCGTGTACGCGTGACGCGGCTGCACGATCTCGGTTTCGGTCCCTCGGGGGGCGGTTCACGGCGAACCGTCCCCCGTGCCATTCGGTGGCTGTTCATGCTCTTGTTCGCCGCGCCGATGGCGGCCCGGAGCCAGCCGGTTGAACCGCTCGCCGCCCGAGCCGTCGCCGCGTTGCTGGCCGCTGCGGCGCCGCGACCGGCGCCGGGCGACACAGTTGCGCTCACGCTGGCGCCGCTGGTCGCCCGCGACAGTCTGGCCGAGCCGATCAGGACCGGACTGGCCGTCGGACTGCGCGGCGCCGGACTGATTCCAGTCGAGCGCGACACGGGCAGCGGCTGGCGGCTCGTCGTCTCGTCGCTCAATCGGTCGCCCGGCCAACCTGCGACGCTGACCGGCCGACTAATCGCGCCCGACGGCAGCATTGCGTTTGCCGGACCGCTCGCCGACACGCTCGGTCGGTTGCAACCTGTGATCGAGCCAACGCCGACGAGCGCGGGCGGTTGGCGGCGGATCGTCGAACCGGCCGTGCTGATCGTCGGCGGGGCGTTGGTCGTCTATCTGCTGTTCGCCGTCCGCTCCCGTACCTGACCGGTTCGGCGCCGTGCTTGCGAAGGCCGTCACAATTCCCCATCGGGCCTTGCCCCGACCGTCTCCGAGTGCCCATGACTGAAGCCGCTCTCGTCTCCGCCATCGCCGAGGCGCTAACTCTTTCGCCTGCAAGCGTTTCCGCGACAATCAAACTGATTGACGGCGGGGCGACCGTTCCGTTCATCGCCCGCTATCGGCAGGAAGTCACGGGTCGGTTGGATGAGGAACAGATTCGCGCGGTTGAGGATCGGCTCGCAAGCCTGCGAGCTTTGGCCGACCGCCGGGCGACGATTCTGGCCTCGGTCGAGGCGCAGGGCAAGCTGACGGCCGAGTTGCGCGTGCAATTCGAGTCGGCTGCGACGATGCAGGTGCTCGAAGATCTTTATCTGCCGTACCGCCCCAAGCGGCGGACTCGGGCGATGGCCGCACGCGAGCGCGGACTCGAACCGTTGGCCGACCGAATGTGGGATCAACAGACGACCTCGGGCACGCCCGAAACGTGGGCCGCGCCGTTTGTCGATCCCGAACAAGGCGTGCTCTCGGCCCAAGACGCGCTGGCTGGGGCGCAGGACATCGTCGCCGAGCGGATCGCGGACGATGCGGCGATCAGGTCGCTGGTCCGGGAGCGGACGCTGGCGACGGGCGAACTCGTCAGCACGATCAAGGACGCCAAAGCGCCAGACAAGGCGACGTTCGAGACCTACGCCGATTTCCGCGCCCCGATTGGGCGGCTCAAACCGTATCAGACGCTGGCGCTGAACCGGGGCGAATCGGCCGGCGTGCTCCGGGTTGAGGTGGCCGTCGATGAAATGGCGCTGGTGGACCGGATCGCCCGGCGCGTCGTGCGGAATCGGCAATCGGTCTTTACGCTCTTTCTCGAAGCGGCTGCGCTCGACGGTTACGGCCGGCTGATCGCGCCAGCCATCGCCCGCGAGATCCGCGCAACGCTGACCGAGTCGGCCGACCGGCACGCCATCGAGGTGTTCGCCCAGAACCTGCGCCATCTGCTGCTGCAACCGCCCGTCGCTGGCAAGACGATTCTCGGGCTCGACCCCGGCTTCGTCTCGGGCTGCAAGGTGACCGTCATCGACCCGACCGGCAAGCGGCTGGTCGGCACGACGATTTATCC
>JBBSVG010000727.1:0-1880 GCA_038233775.1 Bacteroidota bacterium
ACCACAAGGAGTGACATCATGGGCAGGTTGCATCCACATCTTCGAATCGGGCTGATCCTCGCGGCGGCGCTCGGCGCTTCGGCGACGGCGGCTCAAGCGCAGGTCATCATCAGCGAGATCTACGGCGGCGGCGGCTCGTCCAGTGCCAGCTCGGCCTACAAGACCGACTTCATCGAACTCTACAACGCCGGTAACGCGCCGGTGGATCTGCGCGGCTACTCGCTGCAGTACGGGTCGTCGGCCGGGTCGTCGATCAGCGCGACGAACACCGGCGTGATCAACGACACCACCACGGCGACCGGGACGGCTGGCAACGGAATCACCATCATCCAGCCGCACGGATTCTTCCTCGTCCGCACCGGCAACCCAAGCGGCACGGTCCCGGCGACGGTGCCCGACCTGACCGGTTACGACGCGACGCTCGGGCTGAACCTGAGTGGTACGGCGGGCAAGGTGTTCCTCGTTCAGGGCCGGACCGCCGTGACGCTCGGCGCGACCGCGCCGCGCTCGGTCACGCCCGCTGCCGGCCAGACCGTGCTCGATTATGTCGGCTTCGGCGCGACGGCCGATACCTATGAAGGGACCGGTTCGGCGACCTATACGGCCGATGTGGCGCTGAGCATCCAGCGGATTCGCCCGCCGGCCGGTGGTCGGCAGGACACGAACAACAACACCGCCGATTTCGCCGCCTCGGCCACGCCGACGCCGCAGAACAGCGCCAGCCCGGCCGATCCGCCAGTGGCTCCGCCCGCGCCGATGATCGTCATCAACGAGGTGTACGGCGCCGGTGGCGGCGGGTCGAGCACCACGCCCGATCCGGCCAACTCGCCGGCGTACAAGAACGACTACGTCGAGTTGTACAACAACGGCACGACGGCGGTCAATCTGAACGGCTACTCCTTGCAGTACGCGGCATCCGGCGGGACCAACAGCCCGACCGCGACGACGATCCTGACCATCGACGCGGCCTCGACCGGCGGCGCCAACGGTCGCGGCTCGACGACCATCGCGGCCGGTGGCTACTTCCTGATCAAGCTCGGCGGCTCGGTCAGCGGCACAACGCCGGGCGCCGATCTGACCGGCCAGGACGCGACCGGGACGATCACGCTTTCGGAGACCAACGGCAAGGTGTTCCTCGCTACGGACGCGACACCGGTCACCTACGTCGCCGGGTCGAACGGCTACGCGCCCCGGACGGCCGGGTTCAGCGCCAACGTGCTCGATTTGGTCGGCTACGGCACCGCTGCGGCCTATGAAGGGACCGCCGCCGCGCCAGCGCTGAACCGCTTCACCAGCATCCAGCGCAAGGGCACCGGGCAGGACACCAACGACAACGCCGCCGATTTCGCCGCCCCGACGACGCCCTCGCCGCGTTCGAGCGCCGGTCCGGCGACGCCAGCCGCACCGGTCGCCGGGGCGCCGAGCGCCACGACGCTGACGTTTAGTTCGCAGGCGAACAACACGACCAGCGCGGGCCAGACCGTCACGGTTTCGGTCGCCAACGCCCTGGGCAACGTCTTCGCGACGATCTCCGGGGCGAACGCCGGCGACTTCGCCGTGACGCCGGCCAGCATGGCGAGCCCGGCGACGTTCACCGTCACGTTCACCCCGACCGCCGCCGGCGCCCGGACGGCGACGCTGACGCTGGCCTCGACCGGCACCGCGCCCCAAACGGTCACGCTGACCGGCACCGGCGCCGGGGTCATCCCGGTCGAGTTGACAAGCTTCACCGCTCGCTCGGTTGGCGGTGCGGTCGAGCTGGCTTGGACGACGGCGTCCGAGACCAACAACGCGGGCTTCTCGGTCCAGCGCGCGAGCGGCGCGTCGTGGGTCGAGTTGGCTTTCGTCTCGGGCCACAACACGACCGTCGAGGCGCAGCG
>JBBSVG010000728.1:0-1871 GCA_038233775.1 Bacteroidota bacterium
ACCAGTCGCGGCTACTACAACTGGTATCTCGGCTTCACCCGGTTCGACATCACGCGCGGCGGCGAGATCACGTTCGACGGCCCCATCGTCGATCCGGTGCTGCGGTTGTCGGCCGAGCAATCGGTCCAGGTGAAAGAGGCGGAAACCGGGCGCTACGAAACCTATCAGGTCGTCGTGCAGATCACCGGTCGCGGCTCGGAACCGTTCCTCGATTTCGACGTGCTCGCTCCCGGCGGCGTCTCGCTGAAAACCGTTCAGGGCAGCCAGACCGGCGTCAACCTGACCGAAGCGGTCGTCAACCTGATCGTCTTCCACGTCCCGCCCAGCCGCTCGACGCTCGCCGCCACCACCGACGGCGGCCTGTCGAACATCCTGTCGGGCGGGATTCGCGGCGGCCTGTCGTCGATCTTGAGCAGCACGCTCGGCGCCGTAATCGGGCTCAACGGGCTCGATGTGGCGGTCAACCGCGACGAATCGGGGCGCAACGCCTACGGTGTCAACCTCGTCCAGACGGTCAACGTCGGCCTAAAGAACCCGCTAACGATCATTTCGGGCGGTACCTATAGCACCGACGCCTCGCTCAGCGGCGCCTCGCTGGCTCGCGGCAGCGGCTTCGGGCTGAAGCTGCGGCTGCAACTGCCGCTCTCCGACCAGTGGTTGCTCGAAGGCTTTTATTTGGAAAAGGAAGCCGACGGCATCCTCGCCACCGAGATCAACGTCTACGGCACCTCGGTCGCCTACCGCAACAGCTTCGACCGATTCTCCGAACTCTTCGACGGCTCACGAGGCAGACGATAGGCGACCCATTATGCGCTACCCCGCCGTATACCTGACGCTCGCGTCGGTTGGTCTGCTGATCGGGTGCCATCGCGCCGAACCGACCCGTCCGGCGCTCGACCCCATCGCCCAAGCGACGCCCGCCGCTGGCTCGACGCCGCTCGATTACGCCGCCCCGCCCGATTCGACGATTCCGGCCGACCCAATGGGCGCCGCCATTCGTCGCGGCCGCGACCTGTTCACCCAGACGACGACGCTTCTGCCGCGCTACGCACCGGGCAACATCGTCTGTTCGAGCTGTCACTTGGACGCCGGTCGGCGTCCCGATGCGGCGTCGCTTGCTGGCGTCTATGCCCGCTACCCGAAATACATGACCCGGACGGGCGCCGTGGTGACGCTCCAAGATCGGATCAACCACTGTTTCACCCGCTCGCTCGCTGGCAGCCGCTTGCCCGACGACAGCCGCGAGATGCACGACCTGATGGCGTACCTTGCGTTCCTCTCGACCGGCGTCCCACACGGTGCCCACGTCGTCGGCGAGAGCATCCCGAAGCTGCCGCCGCTGACGGGCGACAGCACAACGGGCGCAGCGATCTACGCCACGACGTGCGTCGTCTGCCACGGCGCCGGGGGCGCGGGGATTCCGCCAGCCATTCCGGCGCTCTGGGGCGCACCGTCGTACAGCATCGGCGCCTCGATGTCGCGAGAAGAACGGGCGGCGGCGTTCATCCGCCACTTCATGCCGCAGACCGCCCCCGGCTCGCTCACCGATCAGCAAGCCTACGATCTGGCCGCGTTCATCAACTCGCACGAGCGACCTGACATGCCGAACAAAGCCAACGACTGGCCGCTCGGCGGCGCCCCGACCGATCTGCCCTACGACACCCGCGACCACGCCGCCCGCCGTCCCCCCGCCCGATTGCTGCCGCGTTCCCGGCCGACCGAGGCGCTCGTCTCCGCCGCCCCAACGCTCGGCCCGACCGACCGTTAATCCCGCTTTCAGCGTATTCAACGCCCGAGGAGACGCCATGAACCCCGATTCGATCCCCACGCCGCGACGCAGCTTCCTCACGCACCTCGCCGCCGCCGTCGCC
>JBBSVG010000729.1:0-1870 GCA_038233775.1 Bacteroidota bacterium
ATATGTGTCCGACCTGCGGCGGCGGCCGGTTGAGGCGCGAGAGCCTGAGTTATCGGCTGGATGAGGCGAACATCCACGATCTGGTCAGCCGCGACATTCGCTCGCTGCGCGGGTTTTTGGACACGGTCGAACTGACCGCCCGGCAGCGGGAGATCGGGACCGGGATTCTCAAAGAAGTCCGCACGCGGCTCGATTTCCTGCTCGATGTCGGCCTCGATTACCTGACGCTCGACCGGCCGACGCGCTCGCTCTCAGGCGGCGAGGCGCAGAGCATCCGGCTGGCGACGCAGATCGGCTCGCAACTCGTCGGCGTGCTGTACGTGCTCGACGAGCCGTCCATCGGGCTGCACCAGCGCGACAACGAGAAGCTGATCGAGTCGCTCCGCCAACTGCGCGACTTGGGCAACACGGTGCTCGTCGTCGAGCATGACCGCGAGATGATCGAGGCGGCCGATTACGTCGTCGATCTCGGTCCCGGCGCGGGCGAGCACGGCGGCCGGGTCATGGCGCAAGGCAGACCGGGCGCGATGACCGGTGAATCGCTCACGACCGCGTACCTGCGCGGTGACCGGGCCATCGAGATCCCGGCCGTGCGCCGACCGGGGAACGGCCAACAGCTTGTGCTGACCGGCGCACGCGGCCACAACCTGCACGACGTGACGTTCACGCTGCCGCTGGCGACGTTCACGGCGGTGACGGGCGTGTCGGGTTCGGGCAAGTCGTCGCTGATCAACCAGACGCTGCTGCCGATCCTGGCGAAGCAGTTTTACCGGGCAAAGGACTTTCCGCTGCCGTATCGTTCGGTCGAGGGCGTCGAGCATCTGGACAAGGTAATCGCCATCGACCAGTCGCCCATCGGCCGGACACCGCGCTCGAACCCGGCGACCTACACCGGGTTGTTCGGCTTGATCCGCGACCTGTACGCGACCTTGCCCGAATCGAAGATTCGCGGTTACGGACCCGGCCGGTTCTCGTTCAACGTCAAGGGCGGACGCTGCGAGGCGTGCGAGGGCGACGGGATCAAGCGGATCGAGATGAACTTCCTGCCGGACGTGTACGTCCAGTGTGAGGTCTGCAAAGGCGCCCGCTACAACGGCGAGACGCTCGAAGTCCTCTTTCGCGGCGCGTCCATCGCCAACGTGCTCGACATGACCGTGACCGAAGCCGTCGCGTTTTTCGACGCGGTCCCGCGCATCAAGCGGAAGCTCGAGACGCTGCACGACGTCGGGTTGGGCTACCTCCGACTCGGCCAGCAGGCGCCGACGCTCTCCGGCGGCGAGGCGCAACGGGTCAAGCTGGCGACCGAACTGAGCAAGGTCGCGACGGGCCGAACGCTCTATATTCTGGACGAACCGACGACAGGGCTGCACTTCGAGGACATCCGCCATCTGCTCGAAGTGCTCGACCGATTGGTCGAGAAAGGCAATTCGGTGCTGGTGATCGAGCACAATCTCGACGTGATCAAGGTCGCCGACCGGGTAATCGATCTCGGTCCCGAGGGCGGCTCCGGCGGCGGTTTTATTGTCTGCGAAGGGACGCCGGAGGAGGTCGCCTTGTGCCCCGACTCGCACACCGGCCGGTTTCTCGCCAAAGAACTCGCCGCCGCGACTGTGCGCGACACCCGCGCCGCCGCCACGTCGCGCAAGCCGCGCACAGCCGCCAAGTCCGCCGCGCCGACAGCCGAACCGCCGACCGAGCCAACCGAGCCAACCGAGCCAACCGAGCCAACCGCCGACGCGCCGGCCAAACCGAAGCGCGGTCGCCCGAAAAAGCAGCCGAGCTGATCCGGTTGAGCAGCGACTTCTCGGCGTTTCTGACATCCTGCCGGCGAAGCCGCCGCCGGTCGTGCTGGTGTCACCCTGAGCAAAGC
>JBBSVG010000730.1:0-1866 GCA_038233775.1 Bacteroidota bacterium
CAAGCGCGGCTTCGGCGGCCGACCCGAACGCTCGGGACAGTCCGCCGGTGCCGAGTTTCGTCCCGCCGAAATAGCGGGCGACCGACACGACCACACCGACCAATCCGCGCCGCTCGATGGCGGTCAGGATCGGTCGGCCGCCGGTGCCGGATGGCTCGCCGTCGTCGGAAGAGCGGGTTTCGCCGCCGTCGAGCGCGTAGGCGAACGGCAGGTGGCTGGCGTCGAACCGCAACCGGCGGTGCTCGGCGAGGGCGGCTTCGGCCTCGTCCCGGTCGGCCACCGAACGGGCGACGGCGAGGAATCGGCTGGCGAGGACGCGGACCTCGGCCTCGCCGGTGCCGCCCAGCGTCAGATACGTATCGGACAAAGGGCGCGGGGTTTGGGGAATGGGGCCAAACGGCGGGCATCGTGTCAGCGAACGTAACGCAAGGGAGAACGCGACCGTGAAGATCGGCATCACCTGCTACCCCACCTTTGGCGGCTCGGGCGTCGTCGCGACCGAACTCGGCAAGGCGCTCGCCGCTCGCGGCCACGAGGTTCATTTCATCGCCTACGCCCTGCCGATGCGGCTGACGGACCGGTTCGCCGAGCACATCCACTTCCACGAAGTCGAGGTGCCGAACTACCCGCTGTTCCGCTACCCGATGTACTCGATGACGCTCGCCTCGAAGATGGTTGAGGTGGTCAAGCAACACGGCCTCGATTTGCTGCACGTCCATTACGCGATCCCGCACGCGACGAGCGCTTATTTAGCCAAGCAGATCCTCAACGGCGCCGCGCCGGACCTGAAGATCGTCACGACGCTCCACGGAACCGACATCACGCTGGTCGGGATGGACCCGTCGTTCGGGCCGGTGGTCCGCTTCTCCATCGAACAATCGGACGGGATCACCGCCGTCAGCGAGTATCTGCGCCAGACGACGCTGGAGAACTTCCCGATGGATCGCCCCATCGAGGTCATCCCGAACTTCGTCGATCTCCAGCGCTTCAAGCCGAAGGGCGCCTGCTCGGGGTTCCGTCGGTCGGTTGCGCCCAACGGCGAGCACATTCTCGTCCACGTCTCGAACTTCCGCCCGGTCAAGCGGGCCGGCGACGCGGTCCGCGTCCTCGCCAAGCTGCGGGAAAGTCTGCCGGCGAAGCTCGTCATGGTCGGCGACGGACCCGACCGGCTGGAGGTCGAGGCGCTCGGGCGCGACCTCGGCGTGTCGCAGCACGTCGTTTATTTGGGCAATCAGGACGAGGTCGAGACGATCTTGCCGGAGTGCGACCTGTTCGTGCTGCCGTCCGGGTCGGAAACGTTCGGCCTCGCCGCGCTCGAGGCGATGGCCTGCGCCCTGCCGGTGCTGTCGTCGGACATCGGCGGGCTGCCGGAACTCAACGTTCACGGCGAAACGGGCTTTCTGGCGCCGCTCGGCGAGACGGACCTGATGGCCGCCTACGCGCTCGACATGCTGCGCGACCCAGCCCGACTGGCCGTCTTCCGTCGCGCTGCCCGCGCCCGAGCCGAGCAGTTCGACCTCGACCGGATCGTTCCGGCCTACGAAGCCTACTACGCCCGCATCCTTGCCGCCGCCCCGGTGATCGCCTGACGCGGCCGGGTGCAGGCCGCGCACCGGACCGACCTACTTCATCAGCATCATCGTTCGGGTGAGACGCGACGAACCGGCCGTCAGGCGCACCGTGTAGAACCCTGACGGCAGCCCCTCGGCGCGAAACTCGGCGACATAGCGACCCGCCTCGCGCTGCTCATCGATCAGCAGCCGCACCTGCTGGCCCAGCGCGTTATACACGATGAGCTGCACCCGTCCCGCCTCGGGCAGTTCAAACCGAATCCGGGTGTCGGGGTTGAACGGGTTCGGCGCGTTC
>JBBSVG010000731.1:0-1865 GCA_038233775.1 Bacteroidota bacterium
CGCTGTCGGGTCGGACGCTCTCGGTCGGCGGACAGTTCTCGTCGGCTGGCGGCGTTCCGGCGGCGAACTTCGTCCAATGGAACGGCGGCGCGGCCGTCGATGCGGTTCCGCCGGGGCCGGTCATCATCGTCCGGCGCGGCGTCGATGGCGGCGGGCATCCGAAGCTGACGTGGCAAAACCCGACCGCGCCCGACTTCGCCGGTGTCGTCGTCGTGCGCGGCGACGGCGCGGTGCCGCAGGTGGCGCCGACGCCCGGTCGCCGCTTCGCACCCGGCGACGTGCTGACCGCCCCGGCCGGTCTCGCGGCCGGAACCACGGGCGAGGCGCTTGTGGTCTATGTCGGCCAGGGGACCGAGTTCATCGACACGGCGACCGAGCCGGGGCACAGCTACGAATACCGGATCTACGCCTTCGACACGTCGCTCAACTACGCCCCGAGCGCCACGCCGACGGCTGTCGGCGACGGTCCGACCCGACCGGCGGCGTTCGCCTTGTTGCAGAACAGCCCGAACCCGTTCAACCCGACGACGTCGATCCGCTATCGGCTCGCGGCCGTCGGCACGGTTCGGTTGGACGTGTACGACGCGCTCGGCCGCCGGGTCCGCACGCTCGTCGATGAACGGCAGTCGGCCGGTGAGCATGTCGTGACGTTCGACGCGACCGGACTCGCCAGCGGGCTGTATCTCTACCGGCTCGAGGCGGGTTCGTTCAGCCAGACGCGACGGATGCTGCTCGTTCGGTAGCGCTGTCCGTCGGATGAAGCGTGCGACGGGGAGCGGGGGCGGCGGCCTCTGCTCCCCGTCGCTTTTACCGGGTCGCGCCGCCGGGCGTGGATTCGCCGAGGGCATGGCCTATCTTTAACGACTGTTCCCGATCCTTCCTGACCCTCGATCCCCCACCGGTGTTCATGGTCCATCCCCGCCGCGCCCTGCTGCCCGCGCTCGTCTGCGCCACCCTCGTCGGCTGTTCCGCCGGTCCATCGCGAGTCGGTGACACGGCCGCGATGCCGTCGCCAGCCGCGCCGGTTGCCCGGTTCGATTCGGCCGCCGTCGATCACCACTCCTACGCCCGACCGGCCGAGGCGAAGGTGACCGACGTGGCGCTCGACCTGACGGCCGATTTCGGTCGCAAGCAACTCACCGGCACCGCGACGCTGACCGTTCAGGCCGCGCCCGGCGCCAAAGAGATCGTGCTCGACACGCGCAACCTCGCCATCGACGCGGTCGCCGACGGCGGCGGGCATCCGCTGCGCTTCACGTTGGGCGCGGCCGATTCCATCCTCGGCCAGCCGCTGACCGTCACGCTGCCCGCTGCCGGTCAGCCGGTGGTCGTCCGCTACCACACGACGCCGGGCGCGGAAGCGGTCCAATGGCTTGAACCGGCCCAAACGGCGGGCAAGCAGCAGCCGTTTTTGTTCACCCAGGGCGAGGCCATCCTAACCAGGACATGGGTGCCGACCCAAGACAGCCCTGGCATCCGGCAGACGTATTCCGCCAAAATCACCGTTCCGATGCCGCTGAAGGCGGTCATGTCGGCCGAGATGCTGACGCCCGACGGAGAACCGGCCGGGGCCGGGATGCACCGCTTCTCGTTCAAGATGCCGCAAGCGGTCGCACCGTACCTGATCGCGCTCGCCATCGGTGACCTCGCCTTTCGCCCGCTCGGGCCGCGCACCGGCGTGTATGCCGAAACGGCGACCATCGACAAGGCGGCGGCGGAACTGGTGGACAACGAAAAGATGGTCGCCGCTGCCGAGTCGCTCTATGGCCCGTACCGCTGGGGCCGCTACGACGTGCTCGTGCTGCCGCCGTCGTTCCCGTTCGGCGGGATGGAGAACCCGCGCCTGACCTTCGCCACGCCGACAA
>JBBSVG010000732.1:0-1860 GCA_038233775.1 Bacteroidota bacterium
CCGGCGCTCAATCGCCATTCAAGGGGCATCATGTCCGAGACATCGGCGCGGACACACCCGTGGATCACGTTCTCGCTCGACCTGCGTCGCGCCGGGATGGAGCTGTGGCTCTTGCTCGGCGAAGCCCAGTCGAAGTGCGAGCATCTGGCTGGCGTCCCGCTCATGCCGAGCGTGGCCGAGAAGCTGCACCAGATCTACCTGATCAAAGGCGTCGTCGCGACGACGGCCATCGAGGGCAACACGCTCAGCGAGGCCGACGTCAAGGCCCGGATCGACGGGACGCTGCGGCTGCCGCCGTCAAAGGCGTATCTGGGTCAGGACGTGGACAACATCCTCGAAGCGTGCAAACAGATCGCCCGCAAGCTGCTCGTGGGCGGTCCCGTCGATCCGCTGACGGTCGATGACCTGCGCCGAATGAACGCGCTCGTGCTGCGCGACTTGCCGGTGGATGAAGGCGTCGTGCCCGGCGAGATTCGCCGCCACCCGGTCGGCGTGGGTCGCTACTTGGCGCCGCTGCCCGAGGCGTGCGAGCCGCTGCTGGGTCGGCTCTGTGAGTGGCTGAACACCGGGTTCGTCGCCCCGACCGGTCAGGAGATCGTCTTCGGCATCCTGAAAGCGATCATCGCCCACCTCTATCTGGCGTGGATTCACCCGTTCGGTGATGGGAACGGGCGGACGGCCCGGCTGCTCGAACTCGAGATTCTGCTCTCGGCCCGTGTCCCGACGGCGGCAGCGCACCTGTTGAGCAACCATTACAACCAAACCCGAAGCGAGTATTACCGGCAACTCGACGCGGCCAGTCGCTCCGGCGGCGACGTGATGCTGTTCCTACTCTACGCCTTGCGCGGTCTGGTCGATGGGCTGAAAGAGCAACTTGCCGAGGTCCAGCGGCAGCAGATGGCCGTTCACTGGCGCGATTTCGTGTCCGCGCAGTTCCACGACGGCGACACCGCGCCCCAACTGCGACAGCGGCGGCTGGTGCTTGATCTGTCGGACGCGACCGACCCGGTGCCGCTGAACCAGCTTCGCTATCTCTCGCCGTGGCTGGCCGAGGCGTATGCCGACAAGACGCTGAAGACGCTCCGGCGCGATGTGAACCACCTCAAGTCGATGGGACTGATCGAGGAAACCGCCGCTGGCCTCCGCGCCCGTCAGGACCGGATGCTGGCTTTTCGACCGGAGCGCCGACCCGAATGACCCTTCCCACGCTCCGCCGGGCGGCGGTGGCTGATGCCGCGCTGCTGGCTGCGCTCGGCGCTCGGATGTTCACCGACACGTTCGCCGCCGACAATCAACCCGACGATCTGGCGCTCTACCTGAGCGAGACGTTCGATCCCGAGTTGCAGGCGACCGAACTGGCCGACCCGGCCGTGACCGTCTATCTGGCCGAAACCGCCGCCGGTCCAATCGGTTACGGGCTGGTCATCGAGGGCGGCGACGCGCCGGACGATGTCGCCCTCGCCGCGCCGAACGGACGGTTGCTGGAGATCAGCCGGTTGTACGTCGATCAGGCCAGCATCGGCACCGGCGTCGGGGCGCTGCTGATGACGCGGCTGATCGAGCACGGTCGCGCGACCGGCTGCGACGGCGTCTGGCTGGGTGTCTGGGAGCGGAACAGCCGGGCGATCCGGTTCTACGAGCGGTTCGGCTACCGCGATGTCGGCAGCCACGTCTTCACGGTCGGCACCGATCCGCAGACCGACCGGTTGATGCTCCGCCTGCCGCTCTGACGTTCGTTTCCCAATTTTGCCATGCTCTCCAGCGCCGCCCAGACCGTCCGAAACCTCGGTCGCTATCGACAGATCGTCCAAGTGCTGGTCAAGTACGGCTTCCGCGAGCTGATCGCGCAGTTGCGTCTCG
>JBBSVG010000733.1:0-1858 GCA_038233775.1 Bacteroidota bacterium
GGCGTCGATCCGGTCGGCGGTTAGCTCGTCGGACCAGACCCACGAGCCGCCGCGAGCGCCCAGCCAATCCAGATGCGCCGCCGCGACGGCGTGCGGCAGCAGCCCGGCGACCGTATAGGCGGTGCAGCGACCGGACGGGTGCTCCAGCGCCTGTCGGAACGGCGAACCGGAGTGCGGCAACCCGTCGCGCAGCGGCCGGACATCGGGATGCGCGTCCCAATTGAGGATCGAGGTCACTTGCCCGGCGCCGACATGGCCGAGGAAGTGGCCGAACGTCGTTTCGTGTCCGCCGCCGAGCACGACGACGAACCGTCCGGCCACGAGGTGCGGCGCGAGCACGTCGCCCAACCGTTGTTGATCGGCCGCAACGTCGCCGGTCACGGGAACGTCGCCGAGATCGACGGTCCGTTCGAGCAGGTGTCGGGAGCGGACGGGGTTGCGGGCGTCGGGTGTGAAGCGGTGCAGCGCGGCGCGAATCGCGTCGGGACCGGCCGCCGCGCCCGGTCGCCCGCCGTTCGCCCGCACGCCCGCATCGGACGGAAAGCCGACGATCACGGCAAGGGCGGTCGTCGGGTCGGCACAGCGGCCGAGCAGCGCGCCCACTCGGAGATCGGTGTCGTCGGGCATGGGAATCGGGATGCGATGAACAATCTTGCTAAATCTGTCATCCTGAACGCAGTGAAGGATCTCACGCAAACGTTGTCAGCTCGGCGTGAAACCCGACTCTGGCGCGGTGGCTCCGTTCATGGATTCAGGCGCGGGCGACGCCCAGCGCCCCAGGCTCACCACGAACGGAGAGCGAATCGGTCGATGGATTGCCGGGAAACAAGCCCAGCACGGCGGGTTCGAAGGACTGTCATCCTGAACGAAGTAAATGATCTAAGCCCAGGCCCTTCACTTCGTTCAGGGTGACAGACAAAGCGCGGACGGAGCGGAGCGAATGACGCTTCGCTTCCAGGTCGACATCGGCGTGAGACTCTTCGCTGCGCTCAGGGTGACAGTCAAACGGTCTTCGGGATGACAATCGGGCGGGATCAGCGCCAGACGGCATCGGCGTGAGATTCTTCACTTCGTTCAGGATGACAGAAAGCGGATGACGACCGGGCAGACGACCGAGCGGGCGCGGCGTCAGATGTGTCGAAGGCCAGCGAGCCAAACGGCGGAGATGGCGGCGCCGCGCCAGGGGTAGAACCAGTCGGTCACGTCGGCGGCGTCGATCAGGACGAAATCGGCCTGTTTGCCCGGTTCGAGCGAGCCGAGGTCGGCGTCCCTCCCGACGGCGCGGGCGGCGTAGATCGTCGCGCCTTTGAGCGCCTCGGCGGGCGTCATCCGCTGCAACTGGCAGGCGAGATAGAGCGCCAGCGGCAGGTCGAAACAGGTCGCGCTGCCGGGGTTGAAGTCGGTGGCGACGGCGACCGGCACCCCAGCGTCGATCCACGGTCGGGCGCGGAACGGCGGCTCAGCGAGCGTCATCGTCGCTATCGGCAGCGAGACGGCGACGGTGCCGGAAGCGGCCATCGCGCGGATACCAGCGGCGCCGGTGTGCTCCAGATGATCGGCCGAGACGGCGCCCAATTCGGCTGCGAGCGCCGCGCCGCCGCCGTCGGTGAGTTGATCGGCGTGGAGTTTCGGCCGCAGCCCGTGCGCCTTGCCGACCGTCAGGACGCGACGAGCCTCGTCGATGGTGAACGCGCCGCGCTCGACGAACGCGTCGCAGAAGTGGGCCAGACCGGCGGCGGCGGGGATCAACTCGTCGCAGATTAGGTCGAGATATTCGGCGCGACGGTCGGCGAACTCGGGCGGGACGGCGTGGGCGGCAAGCAGCGTCGGGACGAGCCGAACCGGCGTGCGCGGCTGA
>JBBSVG010000734.1:0-1855 GCA_038233775.1 Bacteroidota bacterium
ACCCGACCTTCTGGCAGGCGATGCTGAACACCGCGTTGTTCGTCGTCGTCGGCGCACCGCTGACGATTCTGGCCTCGCTCGGCGCGGCGGTCGCGCTGAACGCGCCGCTGGTGCGGGCTCGCTCGGCGCTGCGGCTGGCGTTCTTCCTCCCGGTCGTGACGACGCTCGTCGCCGTCGCCATCGTCTGGCGCTACCTGTACGAGCCTCGCGGCGGGCTGATCAACACCGCGCTTGGACTGGTCGGCATCGACGGTCCGTCGTGGCTGACGAGTCCGACGTGGGCCTTGCCAGCGCTGATCCTGATGGCCGTGTGGAAGAACTTCGGCTACAACATGGTCATCTTTCTGGCCGGGTTGCAGACGATTCCGGCCTCGCTCTACGAAGCGGCCGACCTCGACGGCGCCGGTCGCTGGGCCAAGTTTCGCCACATCACCGTCCCGATGCTCGCCCCAACGACGCTGTTCGTCTCGCTCATCACGATGATCGGCTATTTCCAGTTTTTCGCCGAACCGTATGTCATGACCGAAGGCGGACCGCTGAACCGGACGCTCTCGCTCGTCCTGCTCATGTACCGCGAAGGGTTCCGCTTCTGGCGCGTCGGCTACGCCGCCGCCGTCGCGTTCACGCTGTTCGTCGTCGTCTTCGCCCTGACGCTGATTCAACTCCGCGCCCAGCGCCGCAACGCCGGCTGATTGCAAATCGCTCAATCCGCTCGTCCTGAGCGTGTCGAAGGACGGCTGCGGTAGCTCCGTTCATGGATTCGACAAGCTCACCACGAACGGAGATCAGCGTCGTTTTCACACCGATTTTAAAAACCATAGGAGTTACGCAGTTGAGATGATCACGTGCCCAAACAAGCTTTAAAACGCCGCTGGCAGGGCTCCTCGTGACTTTTGCGACCTCGTTTTCAGGCTAAAAACGCCTGTTTCGAGTTGAACTGCGTAACTCCTAAACCAGTACAATTCTTTTTAAACCGCTATGGCCGACCGAACCGACCACCGGACCGCGACCGTCGGGCTGAATCTCGGGCTCTGGCTGCTCGCCGGGCTGGTCGCCGTCCCGTTCTTGTGGATGGTCACCGCCAGTCTCAGCCCCGACGGCGCCGCCCTGCGCGGTCCGCTGCGCCTCCTGCCGACCGCGCCAACGCTGGTTCAGTACCGCGAACTGTTCGGTCGGCTGAACTTCGGGCGCTCGCTCGCCAACAGCCTGACCGTCGCGACGCTGCTGACGGTGTCGAGCCTGCTGGTCAACTCGCTGGCCGGGTATGCGTTCGCCAAAGGGCGGTTTCGCGGGCGGAATGTGCTGTTTACGATCCTGCTCGCCGCGCTCGTCATCCCCGGCCAAGTGACGATGCTGCCGGTGTTTCTGCTCTTGCGGACGCTCGGGATGCTGAACAGCTACGCCGGACTCGTCATCCCGGCGGCGGCGAGCATTTTTGGTATTTTTCTCATCCGACAGTATTGCCTGAGCATCCCCGACGAACTGCTCGAATCGGCCCGGATCGACGGGGCGAGCGAGTGGCTGATCTACCGAAAAATCGTCCTGCCGCTGATCCGTCCGGCGCTCGTCACGCTCGGCCTGTTCACCTTTTTGGGCGCGTGGAACGACTTCCTCTGGCCGCTCGTCGTCCTGAGCGACAGCCAACTCTACACGCTGCCGGTCGCGCTTGCAAACCTGTTGGGCGAGAACGCATCGCGCGTTGAACTCATGATGGCCGGCTCGGTCGTCGTCGTCGCGCCCGTGCTCGTCGTCTTTCTCGCCCTGCAACGCCACTACATCGGCGGCATCATGAACAGCGGGCTGAAAGAGTAGCTGTCGGCTATCAGCTCACGGCTGGAAAAGCTGGCGGCTATCC
>JBBSVG010000735.1:0-1840 GCA_038233775.1 Bacteroidota bacterium
CCCGCACCGGCGACGACGCGCCGTGGGTCGAGTCCGCCCGACCGTGTGAACTGACCCTTGTGCCGCTGGTTTATCAAACCGCGTGGGTCCGGGCGTTGATGGCGCTCGGCGCGCTCGGGTTGGTCGGCTGGGGCGCGCGGAACTTCGGGCGGCTGCGGCTGGCCGTCGTCCGGCGGATGCCGGGAACCCGCATCGTCGGGCGCTACAAGCTCGGCGCGACGCTCGGCGCAGGCGGCGCTGGACACGTTTATCGCGCCAAGGATCTGATCGACGGGCGCGAGGTCGCGCTCAAATTGCTGCACGATCATTTGGGCGACGATCCGGCGTCCCGCGACCGGTTCGCCCGAGAAGGCAAGCTGCTCAGCGGGTTCGCCCACCCACACATCGTTCGGGTCCACGAGACCGGCTGGTGGCGTGGCGCGGCGTTCATCGCGATGGAGAAACTCGACGGACCGACGCTGCGACAACGGCTCGTGTTCTCCGGTCCGCTGCCCATCGACGAAGCGCGTCGCCTGTTCATCCACCTGACCGACGCCTTACAGACGGTCCACGACGGCGGCATCGTCCACCGCGACCTGAAAGGCGACAACGTCATGCTCGCCACGCCCACGGCCGACGCGCCCGCACCCGACGGGCTGACGTTTCGCCCGGTGCTGATGGATTTCGGCCTCGCTCGCGGCGTCCGGCTGACGACGCTGACCCAACTCGGCGCCGTACTCGGGACGCTCGGCTACGTCGCGCCTGAACAGGCGATGGGCTTGGGTGAACCGGACATCCGCAGCGACCTGTTCTCCCTCGGGGTGCTGATGTACGAGGCGACGACCGGGCTGATGCCGTTCGCTGGCGAGACCGAGATCGCCGTGCTGAACGCCGTTTTCAACCGCTTGCCGACGCCGCCCGAGGCGCACAACCCGGCGCTGCCCGGCTGGTGGTCCGAACTGATCGTGGCCTGTTTGGCGAAAGACCCGACCGACCGACCCGCCCGCGCCGCCGATGTCCGCGATGCGCTCGTGTCGTGCTCGCGTCTCGTTTCAACGGTGTAATTCTGTTTGTTTTCCCTGACCAAACCCGTCATGTCCGACCCGACCGCCCTCTACAGCCAGTTGCTCGCCGTTACCGCCGAGATCGAAGCGGCCGCGACTGCCGCCGGTGCGCCCGTCACGCCGGCCCTGCGTCGGGCGCTGAACCAGGTGCTCGAGCTGAACCGGGCGGCGCTCGCCGGAGCGGCCAAACGCTCGCCAGCCCGTGACGCCTCGCCCGATCTGGCTGAGCGCTACCGGCAACTTTACGCCGCCGCGCCCCTGCTCGACGCCGATGCGCCCGGTCCCGACGCGCTGCTGCCGTCGCTTGTCGCCCTCGTGACCGTGCTCGAAGCCGACGCCGGGGCGCTGATTCTGCTCGACGAGATGGGCGAGATCACCCGGCTGATCGGCCATCAGATCGGCGAACCGTCCGACCGGGCCGAGGTGCTCCAAGTCAGCTCGACCGTACTGGCCCGAGTCCGCGCAATGCAGGGCGCCGTCAGCATCGACGACGCGGCGGCCGATCCGGCGCTGGCGCATCGGTTGAGCGTCGTCCAGGCCCACGTTCGGGCCGTCCTCTGCGTCCCGATCTTCGGTCCTGGTGGCGACGTGCAGGGCGCCGCGTACTTGGACCGCCGCAGCACCAACCGACCGTTCGGCCGGGCCGATCTTGACTTGTTGACCGCGTTCGCCCGACAGTCCGGCGCCGCGCTCCGCCTCTGGTCGCGCTTGGATGGGCTGACGAGCGACACCGACGCGCTCCGTTCGCGTCTCGACGGGCAACTCGATCTGGCCGATGTCGTCGGGCGCTCGCCACA
>JBBSVG010000736.1:0-1840 GCA_038233775.1 Bacteroidota bacterium
ATTGGCGCGTTCGGCTCGACGCCCGGCACTATATCGCGCTCGCGCCGCTGCCCGACCCGGCCACGGTCGCCGCCGGAACCGACCTCTCGCTGCCCGCCTCGCTCGCTGGGCGACTCGACATCGGCTACATGCGCCCCTACGGCAACGCCGACGCGACGCCGCTCGAACGGCGCTTCTTCATCGGCGGACCCAACTCGCTGCGCGGCTGGGCGACGAACCAAGCCGGACCGGGTCGGCTGGAGGGCGAACAGAGCCTCGCCGTCGGCGGACAGGTCCGCTTCGAGAGCAACTTGGAGTATCGCTTCCCGATGGTCAACAAGCTCTCCGGCGGGCTGTTTCTCGATCTGGGCAACACCTGGAGCACGCTGCGCAGCGTGCGGGTCGATGAACTTCGGCTGGCTGGCGGCTACGGGCTGCGCTACAACACGCTGATCGGGCCGATCCGGTTCGACTTCGGCTACCGGTTCTACGATCCCGCCGAGCCGGACATCAGTTCGAGCGCGTTCGGGCTGAACGTCAACCGCCGCTGGCACCTGTTCCGCATCCGCCCGTTCAAGATCGGCGCGGAGCCGTCGAAAGGCGGGTTTCAGTTCCACATCAGCATCGGCCACGCGTTCTGACTTGTCTTTTCCCGAAAGCTGTCGTATCTTGGCGGGCTCGAAAGTCGAAAGAAACTTACAGGGCGCGTCACGACCGACGCGAAGCGGAATTCAGGAGAAGAGCACCAATGGCACGTCGCTGTGATGTCTGTGGCAAGGGGCCGATTTACGGCAACAATGTCAGCCACTCGAACCAGAAGAGCCGCCGCCGCTGGCTGCCGAACCTGCAGCCGATTCGGGCCAAAGCGCCCAACGGAACGGTCTCGAAGATGAAGATCTGCACGAGCTGCTTGAAGAGCAACAAGGTCGTCCGCGCCGTCTGACTTGGGCGCCGCCGCGCTCTGTCGGTCGTGACGCCGTCCTGTTCGAGAGCCACCCCGCGAGCTGCGGTGGTGGCTCTCCGGCGTATCAGCCGACCGCTGTTCGGCGGCCGAGGTTGGCCCGGCCCGCGCCGCGTGTTATCTTCAGCCACGCTCATCAGCTCGGGCCATCGCCGCTCCGTGCGCTCCCGAGATCAGTCGAACCCCGCCGCCCCGTGTTCTCGACCCTGCCCAATCGCCTGACGCTGCTCCGGGTGCTGTTGGTGCCGGTGTTCCTGCTGCTGCTCTTCAGCCCGTCGCCGCTGCTGAAACTCGTCAGCGGTGCCGTCTTCGGCATCGCGTCGGCGACCGACTACTACGACGGCTACTTGGCCCGTCGAATGGGCCACACGTCGCGCTGGGGTCGGTTTCTCGACCCGCTGGCCGACAAGATCCTGACCTCGGCCGCGTTCATCTCGTTCGGCGTGCTCGGGATCGTCCCGTGGTGGATGGTCGTCGTGATCCTCGGCCGCGACATCCTCATCACGGCGATCCGGTCGTACGCTGAGTTCCTCGATCAGCCGCTGAAGACCTCGTACTCGGCCAAGATCAAGACGTTCGTCCAGCTCGGACTACAGGTTTACCTGCTCGCGCTCGTCATTCTCGCCGCCCAACCCGGCATCCCGACCGTCGCCGCCAGCGCCCGCCGTCTGCTGATGAGCCCGGTCAACTGGTTCCTGCTGCTGACCGTGACGCTGTTTACGGCTTGGACCGGCCTCAGCTATCTGGTCTCCGATTGGCCGACCGTTCGGGCCGTCTGGGCGCACCTGAGCGGTCGCCGGTTGCCCGCCCCGGAGAGCCGTCGCCCGTGAGCCAGCCGACCGAGAAAGTGCCCGGCTGGTCGTGGGCCATCGCGACCGTGTTCGGCGTCGGCCACGCGCC
>JBBSVG010000737.1:0-1833 GCA_038233775.1 Bacteroidota bacterium
CGGCGCCCGCGGGGGGTCCCCCGCCCCCCCCTGTTCTGCGGCTTGCCATGACGGCGCCCCGGGGCGGGGGGGGGGGGCCCCCGCCCCCCGCTTCCGGTCCCCCTCGAACCTTTTCACTTGACCCACGCCATGTCCAGATTTCTGTTTCACCCGCTCGCTCGCCGACTTGCTGTCGGCTGGTCGGCGCTGCTGATCTTGCTGCTCGTCGCCGGCCGGGCTTCGGCCCAAGCGCCGGGATGGGCGGTCGATCTGACGGCCTATGAGCACACCGAAACGATCACCGCCTCGGTGCTGATCGACGGGGCGCTTGCCGCCGATCCCCGGACCGAACTCGGCGCCTTCGTCGGTGCGTCCCTTCGCGGCGCGGCCCGACCGTTCGCCCTCGGCGGCGGTTCGTCGCTGTTCTTTCTCACGCTCGGCTCGAACGTCGGCTCGGGCGAACTGGTCACGTTTCAGGTCTATGATCCAGCCACCGGTTTCGTCCAGCCGCTGCGCGAGACGATCACGTTCACCTCGGGCGCCGCGCTTGGCGATCCGACCGCGCCGGTTGTGCTCTCGACCGCGTCCGGCGACGGCCCCGGTCCGCTCTGGACGGCGCCCGATGCCGCTGGGTTCGAGCATCTGATGACCGCGACCGGCACCGTCGAGTTGGACGGGCGGCCCGCCCGGCACCCGGCCGACCGGATCGGCGCCTTCGTTGGGGCCGACTGTCGCGGGATCGGGCGGCCGATTTTGGTCGGCGACCGGGCGCTGTTCTTTCTCTCGGTTTACAGCGCGGGTCGCTCGGGCGAGACGGTTCGGTTCGAGTTCTACGATGGCGCCACCGGCCGCACCCTCCCGCTGCCCGAGACGCTGCCGTTCAGTGGCGGCGAGGCGGTCGGCGACCCGACCATGCCCTACCGCTGGACCGGTGGCGCGGCCCGCACCGGTCCCGGCTGGACGGTCGATGCGGCCGCATTCGAGGCGACGATGACCGTCACGGCCGCGCTCGATCCGGCGGCCGATCCGCCCGGCAGCAATGACCGATTGGGCGCCTTCGTCGGCGGCATCTGTCGCGGCGTGGCGACGGCAACCGCGTTCGGCGGCGGGCGACGATTCTTCCTGACGGTCGCCGGGCAGCCAACCGAGACGATCACGTTTCGGCTGTACCGGGCCGACCGCGACGGCGTCGAGCCGATCTCGGACACGATCCCGTTCGCCACCGACGCCGTGCTCGGCAGCCCGACCGCGCCCATCGTGCTCCACCCGAGCGGCGCGCTCGACGGCTTCCCGGCGCTGCGCCCGCTGCCCGATCAGCGGACCGAACTCGGCACCGCATTTCCGACGCTCGACCTCGCGCCGTATCTGGTCGAGCGCGACGGCAACGCGATTTTGTTCGGCGTAGCGGGCGGCTCGTCGCTCGTAGGCTCGATCTCGGGCAGCGTGTTGACCGTGACAGCAACGGGCGGATTTGTCGGCAGCGAAACGTTGACGATTCGGGCAACCGACGCCACGGCGGCCGGATTGTCGTCGTCTACGACAATCAAATACACCGTCTATCCGCTCGACACGGCGCCGGTCATCGGTCAGATCCCCGATCAGCGGATCGGGCCGACCGGCACGTTTCATCCGATTGACCTAAGCGCGTTTCTGAGCGAAGGCGACGGCCAGCCGGTCGAGTGGAGCTACACCGTGACCTCGGCGACGTCGAACGAGATCGGCACGGCGAGTCCGACAGTGCCGGTCTGGACGGTCAACCCGACCGCGTTCGAGTTGAGCCAGACCGTAACGGCGACTCTGGAATTGCCCGATGGGATGACGTTCTCCCCGACCGACCGGCTGGCCGCGTTCGTC
>JBBSVG010000738.1:0-1829 GCA_038233775.1 Bacteroidota bacterium
CTCTTGGATCGCCTCGTTGAACGCATTGTTCAGCATCTCGACGCGGTTCCGCAGCAGATCTTGGAACCGGATTACGAGCGGAAACTTCAATCCCTGCTGCTGCGCGGCGCCGATCACGTCCATCAGATCGAGCGTCGCCCCCTCGTCCAGACTCGGCGAGACGGACACATTGCCGTCGTCGTTGACCGAGAAATAGCCCGCGCCCCAACGGTCGATGTTGTAGGTGCGGACCGAATCGGCCACCGTCCAACCCGCCACATCGGCCGCCGAGAGCAGGTCGCTGGTCGATTCCGGCAGCGCCGGTGCGTCGGTCGGAAGGGCGTCACGCCAGGCATCCTCGGCGCGCATTTTCTGGTCGGGCATCAGGCGTCGTCCTCGCATACGGGTGAGCAGGTCAGCTAAAAAGGTCGCGCGCGACAACCCAAAATCCACGCCGGGAACCCGGCTTCACCAGCCGAGCGAGAACGCCAGCCCGGTCGGCGTTGGGGAAACGCGGGCGGTCCAGCGCTGGCCGGTGATCTGAACCGGCATCAGTTCGACCGGTGCAGGCGATTCGGGCCGCAGAAACGAGCCGGGCTTCGTGTGTCGGTCGCGGTAGCGCAGCAGCGGACCGCGCAGCCCGTGAACCAGCGCCGCCGAGCCGATGCCGAGCGCCGCACCGGCCAGCACGTCGCTCGGGTAATGCACGCCGACGTAGAGCCGACCGAGCCCGGTCAGCGCCGCCCAGCCGTAGAGCAGCGTGCTCTGGAGCGGTCGCGGGTGGTCGAGCGTGATGGCCGTCGCGAGGGCGAACGTCGTCGAGGCGTGGCCGCTGGGGAAGGAAAAGCTGGTCGCGGGACCGGACGGCAGATGAACGTCGGGTAGCGTCTGGTACGGTCGCGGTCGGCGCACGGTCAGCTTGACCGCGCCAGTCACGCCGACGGTCAGCAGTTCGGTCGCGCCGGTCAGCAGCCCGAGATCGGTCGCGTGGCCGTCGTCTTTCGCCGCGCCGTAGATCAGCAACCCGACCGGTGCGAGCACGGCCGGGTACACCGAATACACGGTGATCGGGGCAACGAACCGGGTCAGCGCGGGCCGCTGATGATTGTTGACGGCGCGGAAGAGCCGCACGTCGGTCCGGCCGAACCAGCCGACCGAATCGGCCCGCGTCTGGGCTTGACCCAACACGGGCGCCAGAGCGAGCGTCAGCCCAATGAGCAGGCGGAGAGGGGACAAGAAAGCGATCAGCGGTTGCGGCGGAAGCGGGGTTGCTCGAGCGTCAGTTGCGCCGAGAGCCGGTGTGAGGCACCGGCGTTGAGCTGATCGACGGTCGGCGCGAAGGCGTAATCGACGCGAACCTGGTTCAGCCGCAGCCCGACGCCGGCCGTCCAGCGGCCCAGATCGTCGTAGCCGCCGCGAAAAGCGAGCGATTCGCGGTACAAGTACTCCAACCCGGCGTGGAAGTCGAACGACGTGCGCCCAAGCGACGCCTCGGCGGCCGATTGCCTGTTCTCGAACCGCGTGTCCACGTCCCCGGCGACCGTCAAGGTGCCATCGAACAGCGGTTGCAGGATCGCGGCGCCGAGCTTGACGGTCGGCGTGACGAGTTCCTGCGCCCGACCGTCGCTCCAAGCCAGAAAACTGGTCGTCGCGTCCTGCACCGCGAGGCCGAGCGCGAGCCGGTCGATGGGTCGATACTGCGCGCCCAGATCGAGCCCGAGGCCGTAGGCGTTGGCGATTCCACCGGCGGTTCGGTAGATGACTTTGCCGCTCAGGCCGTATGAGAAGCGGTCGCTTGTGCGGCGGGCAAACGAGACGAGCATCAGCATGTCGGCCGTCGAGAACGACGA
>JBBSVG010000739.1:0-1819 GCA_038233775.1 Bacteroidota bacterium
AGCGCGGCGGCGGTGACGGGTTCGGCCTCGGCGGCGAGGAGTTGGCGGACGATCCGCGCCTGTTCGGGCAACGCGCCGGGCCAGTCGAGCCGCTCGGTCGGGATGGCGGCGGTGGCGACGGGCGCGGCGGCGGTGGCGAACGCGGTTTGGGTGCCGGTCGGGTGCTGATAGCTCGGGCGCAACCAGCGGACATGGCCGGTCTGCTCCTCGGCGACGCGCTCGGCGTTGAGCGCGACCAACCGGGTCAGAAGCTCGTCATCGGGCAGCGTAGCGGGCCAAGCGTAGGCGTGGGCGACGGCGGCGTCCAACTCGTCGTTACAGCGAAATATAACGTGCGAAGGTGCCGACGCAACCGCTCGGTGAAACGGCAGCGGCCCGGTCGGACGGGAATCGTCGGATCGGGCCGCTGGGGCGGAAAAAGGCGACGGCGCTCAGGGCTTCTGTTTGGTGAACCGACCCTTCTTCTCGTCCCAATCGACGTTGATCAACAACGTATCGCCGAGCACGGGCGGCAGCAACCGCACCGCCGTCCGCATGGCGTCCACGCTCTCGAACAGGTAAACCGGCTGCTCGTCCGCCAGATCGAGGCGCCACTGGCCGACGTGTGCCCCGCGCTTGAAAGTCCCTCCCGGCGGATCGATGCTCGACGAGCGGACCTGTCCCGGATCGAGCCGGACGTTGGCCTTGTGCTCGCCGAGCCGCGTCTCGGGATCGAGTTGCTCCTCCGCCGCGATTTTCGCCTCCCGGCGGCTCTTGGTCGCCAGTCGATAGAGCGCGGAGAGGCCCATCCCCAGCAGCCCAAACTGTGCCCGCGCCAACTGACCGACCGGGCTCGGTCCCTTCGTGTGAATGAAGAAAAGCGCCCCGTCTCGGGGATACACGCGGAAGTAGGCGCGGCTCCAAGTGGACGGGGCGTGGACGACAAACGTGGACGCCGTCGTCAGGTCGGCTTTCGGGGCTTCGTAGGGATTGACCATGGGATCGGGCCGGTGGGACGGGAAAAGGCGACGGGTTACGCCTTCATCTTGTCGCGGTGCTTCTGGCGGAACTTGGCGACTTTGGGCGCGACGACGGCGCGGCAGTACGGCTGGCCGCCGTTGCGGTCGAAGTATTCTTGGTGGTAGTCTTCCGCTTCGTAGAACGTCGGCGCGGGCGAGAGTTCCGTGACGAACTTGTCGCTGTAGAGTTGCTGCGCCGACAGGTCGGCGATGACCGCTTGGGCCGTGGCCCGTTGCTCGGGCGTGTTGTAAAAAATCACCGAGCGGTACTGCGTCCCGGCATCGGCGCCCTGCCGGTTGAGCGTGGTCGGGTCGTGAATGGTGAAAAAGACTTCGAGCAGGTCGCGGTAGGCGATGACCGACGGGTCGAACGTGACTTGGACGACCTCGGCGTGGCCGGTCCGGCCGCCGCAGACCTCGCGGTAGCTCGGGTTGGCGCCCGCGCCGCCTGCGTAGCCCGATTCGGTGTGCAGCACGCCCTTCATCTGATCATAGACCGCTTCGAGGCACCAGAAGCAGCCGCCGCCGAGCAGGGCGACTTCTTGGGAACCGGTCGAGTCGGGCGCCGTCGGGCGCGTGGTGGAGTCGGTAGCGGACATAAAAAGCTCCTTGTTCAATCCAGATAGGTGGCGCCGGCGACGCGGGTCGCTTCGGGAATGCGGACCGAGATGTCGGCCGCGAGCTTGACCTGACAGGCGAGCCGGAACCCATCGGGCAGCTTGCCGGACTCGCGGAAACCGACCTCGGCCGGGGCGAGCGGACCGAAGGCGTCCTCACGGTCGCCGCCGCCGTCGCACTCGAAGCGGCAGGTTGTGCAGCGA
>JBBSVG010000740.1:0-1819 GCA_038233775.1 Bacteroidota bacterium
AAGCGCGTCACGCTCGTCGAGCAGGGCGAGCGCGTCGGCGGGAAGATGAACCTCGTGCAGCAGGACGGGTTCACCTTCGATACCGGTCCGTCGCTGGTCACGATGCCGTTCGTCCTGCGCGATCTGTTCGCCGTGGCTGGCGAGCGGATGGCCGATCACCTGACGCTCGAACCGGTCGAGCCGCTGACCCGCTACTTTTTCCCAGACGGCGTGCGGTTCGACGCCTCGGCCGACCTCGACCGGATGACGGCTGCCATCGGTGCGCTGAATCCGGCCGACGCCGACCGCTACCGCCGCTTCCTCGACCGCGCCCACGGCCTATACGACCGGACCGCCGACGCGTTCCTGCTCAACCCGCTCTCGTGGCGCTCGCTCTTGCGGCAGAACCCGCTCGATCTGCTCCGCATCGACGCGCTGCCGACGGTGGCCGACCGAACGGCGCGCTCGTTCGAGAGTCCGCACTTGCAGCAGATCTTCAACCGGTTCGCGACCTACAACGGCTCGTCGCCGTTTCTCGCCCCGGCGACGCTGAACGTGATCGCGTGGGTCGAGTACGGGCTGGGCGGCTTCTACGTGCGCGGCGGGCTGTATCGGATCGCGGCCGAACTGGCCGCGCTGGCCGAGCGAACCGGCGTGACGATCCGGCTGAACGCGCCGGTCGAGGAGATCACCGTCGCGGCCGGCCGGGCGACCGGCGTGCGCTTAACCAGCGGCGAGGTGCTGTCGGCCGATGCGGTCGTGGTCAACGCCGATGTGGTCGATGCCCATCGGCGGCTGTTGCCGGGCGTGGCGGCGAAGCGACGGCGAAAGTTGGAGCGGCTTGAGCCGAGCCTGTCGGGGGTCGTGCTGCTGCTCGGGCTGGACGGCCAGACGCCCGGCTTGGCGCACCACAACATCGTCTTCAGCGACGATTACGAGCGCGAGTTCGCCCAACTCCGCGCCGGGATTCCGGCCGACGACCCGACGATCTACGTCGCCGTCCCGTCGCAGACCGATCCCGAGTTGGCGCCGCCGGACTGCGAAGGGTGGTTCGTCTTGGTCAACGCGCCGTTCACCAGCGACCGGTTCCGCTGGACCGACGATGCGACCGCCGCCTACCGCGACCTCGTGCTCAACAAGCTCAGCCGGTTCGGCTTTGACGTGCACAGTCGCATCCGAACCGAGCAGAGTTGGACGCCGGAGACGCTCGAATCGCGCTACGGCGCCAACCGGGGCGCCATCTACGGGCTTGCGTCGAACTCGCGACTGACCGCGTTTCGTCGGCCGGGCAACCGCTCACCCGACGTGCGCGGGCTGTATTTCGCCTCCGGCAGCGTCCACCCCGGCGGCGGCATCCCGCTCGTCCTCCTCAGCGGCCACCACGCCGCCACCCTCTTGCTCGCCGACGATCCACGCTGAAGCGTCATGACGGCTTGACGACCGAACGTGCGACAAGCACCTTCGTCGCGTCCCAAATCAGCCAGCTTGCCCACGGATGAAGTCCTCCACCGACAAGCCGATGTCTCGGGCGATTTTCCGCAGAAGCGAGGGCGCGATGTCGCGGCCTTTGTGGAACGGGACGGTCGTCCCGCGACCATCGGCGTGGCGAAATTGCTTGTGAGAACCGCGCTGGCGAACCTCAACGAAGCCAAGCGCTGCAAGCAACTGGATAACCTGTTGCGGTGAAAGTACCGGGATCGTCCCCACAGCTACGACGCCACTGAGATGAGTTGCGTGCCGACGAACGCACCCTCGATCTTCGGTTCGCCATCCTCAAGCAGCATCTCGATCACCTCTCGCATGTTTTCCTGCAACTCGTCGAGCGTTTCCGCCTGCGAGT
>JBBSVG010000741.1:0-1814 GCA_038233775.1 Bacteroidota bacterium
CGTATCGGCGTGGACGTAGGCGGGCAACAGCACGCGGTCGAACAACACGGCCAGCAGGAACAGACCCACCAGCGTTGCGGTGCCCCAGAGCAGCAGGCGGACGATCAGCGGTCGCTTCGTCGGTGGAGCCATGAGCGCGAGGCTTGTCGAGAAGGAAAAACGGTCAGCGGTTGTCCAGCCGCTCGGCGGCCAGCAGCGTGTTGCCGAGCAGCGCGGCAATCGTCATCGGTCCGACGCCGCCCGGCACCGGCGTGATCGCCCCAGCGACGGCGGCGACCTCGTCGAAGGCGACGTCGCCGACCAACCGGTGGCCCGATTTCGTCGCCGGATCGGCTACCCGTGTGATGCCGACGTCGATCACCGTCGCGCCGGGCTTGACCATCGCCGCCGTGATCAGACCGGGAACGCCGGTCGCGGTCACGATCAGATCGGCCCGTTGGGTGATCTCGGCCAGATTGACCGAGTGCCGATGGGCCAGCGTCACGGTCGCGTCCGGTCCCGGCGCCATCAAGAGCGAGGCCAGCGGCTTGCCGACGATCAGCGAGCGGCCGACGACGACCGCGTGCCGCCCGCGCGTCTCGATCCCGCTCCGACGAAGCAGCGCCAGAATCCCGGTCGGTGTCGCCGGACCGAACCCGGCCGGGTCGCCGACGAACGACAGTCCGACGTTCACCGGATGGAACCCATCGACATCTTTGGCCGGATCGATGGCCCGAATCACCGTCGCCGGGTCGATCCAAAGCGGCAGCGGCAACTGGACCAGAATTCCGTGGATGTCGGTCCGCCTGTTCAACTCGGCCACGACCCGGAGCAACTCGACTTGGGTCGTCGTCTCGGGCAGATCGATCTGCTCGGAGCGGAACCCGACCTCGTCGGCGGCTCGACCTTTCGCCCGAACATATGACAGCGACGCCGGGTGCGCGCCGACCAGCACGACGGCCAGCCCCGGCACCGACTGGCCCGCCGCCCGACGCGCATCGACAGCCGCCCGGATCTCCGCCCGGATCTCCGCCGCCATCGCCTTCCCGTCGAGCAGTCGCGCCGTCATGCCGGTCAGAAACTGGGGAAAAAGATCCGTTCGATCTTCTCGGCCTTGCCGCTGGTGCGGTTGACGCCGACGAACACGCCGGCCAGATGCACGTCGCCGTGGGCGATCTCGTACTTCTGCGGCGTCTGGTAGAGAAAGCGTCGGATCGAGACGGCCTTGTTCATCCCGATCACCGAGTCGTACGGTCCGGTCATCCCGGCATCGGTCAGATACGCCGTGCCGCCGGGCAGAATCCGCTCGTCGGCCGTCTGGACGTGGGTGTGCGTGCCGACGAGGGCGCTAATCTTCCCGTCCAGATGCCACGCGAGGCTCATCTTCTCGGCCGTCGCTTCGGCGTGCATATCGACGAAGATGATCCGGGTTTCCTGCCGCATCTTCTCGATGATCGTCTCGGCGGTGCGAAACGGGTCGTCGATGGCCTGCATGAACGTCCGGCCTTGCAGGTTGATCACGCCGATCTTCCCTTTGCCGCCGGGCAGGTTGTACACGCCCGAGCCGAAACCGGGCGTCCCTTTCGGGTAGTTCGCTGGCCTGAGCAGGTTCGGGTCACGGGGCAAGTAGTCGTGGATCTTCCACTTGTCCCAGATGTGGTTGCCGCTGGTGATGACGTGGGCGCCAAAGCTGTACAGCTTGCGGACGATTTCTTCCGAGATGCCCTTCCCCTCCAGCGAGTTCTCGCCGTTGACGATGACGAAATCGACCTTGTACTTGTCGATGTACGTCTTCAGCATCCGGCCGACCATGTCCACACCGACCTGCCCGACGA
>JBBSVG010000742.1:0-1813 GCA_038233775.1 Bacteroidota bacterium
ACCGGGCCCGAGGGCCGGGACGCCTGGGACATGGCCGGCGCGCCGGACAGCAGGAGCGACGTGGCGAGCAATGTGGTGCGCATGGTCATTCTCCGAGATCTTGGGACCAGTTGATGGCGTGGACGTAGAGGCCGAGCGGATTGCGGCTGAGCGTGGCCGCGTCATCCGGCGTTCGGACGACGATCGCGATCACCGCCGACCAATGCCCGGTGCCGGCAAGCTGGCCGTTGTCGTAGCGGCGCTCGTCCCATTCGATACGGAAGCTGTCGCCGGACGCCCGCACCACGTTCTTGAGGTCGACCGACACTTGCTTGTCGGCGAGAGCGGCAAACGGGTCGTTGGCACGCGCATAGTCGTTGAGCGCGGCAGCCCCTTGCTCGGTCGTGAAGTCATAGGCCGCGCTCAAATTCTGTTTGAGCACGATCGGGTCCGCAGGGCGTGAGCGGACATTTTCGATGAACCGCGCCAGATGCCACGCGATCTGCGGATCGGTCGGACGGTAATCCGACGTCGCCGGTGCCACCGCGCGTGCCGCACCCAGCCGATCGACCTCGACGACGTACGGGATGATCTGCGAGCCGAACCGCAGGCGGAGATTGTCGACCACCGACAGCGACAGCAGCGCCGCTGCGCCAAAGGCCATCAGCCGCCAGCTTCGCGCCTGCACCCGGGCCGAGCCGATACGGTCGTCCCATGCCTGGCCGGCGCGCTGATAAGGAGTTTCAGGCACGGGCTCGCGACCGAAGCGCGACGATGGACGGCGAAACGGGTTCATGAACGGTCCTCCAGCGAGATATGCGCCGACCCGCCATGGTGATCGGCCGAGCGCAGCGTGTGGGCGGCAAGCGTCGCGCCCTGGATCATCGCCTGACGACGACGCAGTTGCTTGGCCCATGCCGGCGCTGCCGCTTCGGGTGCGCCGCCGGATGAGGAGTCGCTTGTGCCGGTTCCGAGCGTCTCGGGGGGCGAGCCGGCTTCGGCCGGGTTCGCGCTCGCGGCAGGATCAGCACCGCCCCCGTCGGTTGCGCTTGCCCCGCCTCCCGGCGCTCCGGACGGCGGGGGAACCGTCGGAGCGCCGCCCGTCGGCGCCGGGGGAGCGGGGGGCGCCGAGGGAGATCCACCGGACGGGGGAGACCCGGCGGATCGAGAGAGGGTGGAAGCCGCCGCCGACCCGGCGCGGCTTGCGAGACCGGCAGCGCCGGCGACGCCCATCGTCGCGGCGGTTCCTACGCCGACGGCGACGGCGCCAGCGGCAACCGCCGCACCGGCACCGAGTTGAGGACCGCCCGAGATCAGTCCGCTAGCGATGCCCGGGCCAAAGATCGCAAGTCCGAGCAGCGTGAGACTTGCCAGCGCGATCGAGGCGACCTGCTCGAGGGTCGGAGGCGCAACGCCGAAGTCGATTACGAAATCGCGGAAGATGGTCGAACCGATGCCGATGATGACGGCGAGAACCAGCACCTTGACGCCAGTTGCCATGACATTGCCGAGCACGCTCTCGGCGAGATAAGCGGTGCGGCCGAACAGCCCGAACGGCACCAACACGAAACCGGCCAGCGTCGTCAGCTTGAACTCGATCAGCGTGACGAACAGCTGGATGGCGATGATGAAGAAGGCCAGCAGTACGATTGCCCAAGCGAGCAGCAGCACCGAGATCTGGACGAAGTTGGTGAAGATGCCGACCGGACCGACCAGCAGCGTCGCCTGGTCGAGCAACGGGCGGCCGGCGTCGATGCCGATTTGGGCGATCCTGCCGGGGTGGAGGAGATCGTCCGGGCTGCCCGAGCCTGCCGCCTTGAGCCCGATGCCCGAG
>JBBSVG010000743.1:0-1805 GCA_038233775.1 Bacteroidota bacterium
CGTCGCCAACCCGAGCGACTGAACGATCTCACCGAATCGGCGCATGGGGAATCCTTGGGGAAAGCGCTGTCAGCTATCAGCAACGGAAGCTGTCGGCTATCAGCTATCAGCCGTCAGCTAACGGCAAAAGAAGCTGTCGGCAAAAAAGCTGTCAGCCGTCAGCTAACGGCAAGAAAGCAACGGCAAACGGCAAGAAGCGAACAGCGACGGCGAACGGCGCTCATCCGGCGGCGGTCAGGTGTGAGGCTTTGACTTTCTGGAGCAGTGCGGTCAGCATTCGTTTGACGGCGACCAATTCGGCGTCGAGTTGGTTGTGACCGGATTCGTCCAGATACCGGAGATCGCGGGCGAGCAGCAACTGATATTCGAGTTCCGTTGCCGAACCGAGGGCGATCTGGAGGAAGCGAGCCACGTCCAGTTGGCTGCCGCGACCGCACCCTTCCGCGATGTTCGTCGGGATCGACGAGGCCGCCCGGCGCATCTGGCTCGTCAGCCCGAACAGTTCCTCTCGGGGAAATCCGCCCGTCACCCGATAGACCGACAGCACCAGCGGATGCGCCCGACGCCACACCTCCAGCGTCCTAAAATCCCGCATCCCCCGCCCCGTTCTTTTTTTTATCGGTCGCTGTTTCCCGCCGTTCGCCGTCAGCTTCTTTCGCCGTTCTCTTGCCGTAAGCTGATAGCTGATAGCTGACGGCTGATAGCTTCCGTTGCTGCCAGCTATTTCACCACCAGATTGACCAGCTTGTTGGGAATAAAAATCGTCTTGACGAGTTGCTTGCCTTCGAGGTGTTTCTGCACGTTTTCGAGCTGCATCGCGAGCGCGGCGACGGTGTCCTGCGCGGCGCCGGTCGGCACTTCGACCTCGCCCCGGTTCTTCGAGTTGACTTGGGCGACGACCGTGACCGTGTCGGCGACCGTCGCGGCCGGATCGAAGGTCGGCCAGCCGGAGGAGAACACGCTGCTGTCGTGGCCGACGCGGTGCCACAGTTCCTCGGCCAGATGCGGCGCAATCGGCGCGAGCAAGCGGATCAATTTATCGACGGCGAACGCGAACGGTTCGTCGCCGTGAGCGGCGGCCGGATCGAACCGGACCAACTCGTTCAGGTACTCCATGATCGAGGCGACGACGACGTTGAAGTGGAACCGGTTCAGCGCGTCGGTGACTTTTTGGATCGTCTGGTGCGCCTTACGGTACAGCGCCCGGTCGAATCCCGACAGAGCATCATACCTCAGCGCGTCGGGTGACGGGACGGTGCGGAGCCGGTCGGCGTGCTCGTCGATCAGCGAAAAGATTCGGTTCAGGAAGCGATTCGCGCCGAAGACGCCCTCGGTCGTCCAGTCGAAATCGCGCTCCGGCGGCGCGGCAAACAGGATCAGGATGCGGCCGGTATCCGATCCCCATTCGCGGACAAATTCGCCGACGGGCACCGTGTTGCCCTTCGACTTCGACATCTTCTCGCTCTTGCCCGTGACCGGGCTTTCCATGCAGACCATCCCCTGCGTAAACAGCCGCTTGAACGGCTCGGCCGTCGGAACCAGCCCTTCGCGGTGGAGGAACTTGGTGATGAAGCGCGAGTAGAGCAGGTGCAAAATCGCGTGCTCGGCGCCGCCGATGTATTGATCGACCGGCATCCACGCGGCGGCTTTCTGCGGACTGAACGGCAGTTCGTCATTCTGCGGGTCACAGTAGCGCAGGAAGTACCACGACGAATCGACGAACGTGTCCATCGTGTCGCTGTCGCGCCGGGCCGCGCCGCCGCATGACGGACAGGTGACATTAATGAACGCCTCGGCCGTTTCAA
>JBBSVG010000744.1:0-1797 GCA_038233775.1 Bacteroidota bacterium
CCTCCATCGCCCGCAGGTCGGTGTCCTTGATCACGATCCGTTCGCCAGCGCCGATGGTCGGGTCCATGATCCCGATCTTCCGGTGCGCCTCGTCGGATGGGTTGACGATGACCCCGGTTCGGTACTGGTCGTCGTTGCGCCAGTGGCTGGCCTGCTGGGCGTCGCCACCGGTACGCGAGCCGGTCGCCGTCGAGAGCTCGAGCTTGCGGATGCCGTCGAAGAAGACGTGGTTGCTCGGGTTGCCTGCTTCCGGCGAGCGGGCCGGACCCGGCGTGACGATCCGCTCGGCGGTGTGCCAGCCGGTCAGGTCGCCCTCGGTCACGGCGCCCGGACGGACGCGGAACAGATCGAGCGTGTAGAAGTTGCCGACCGAGTTCTGGAAGTTGCCGATGATCGAGACGAAACCGAGCGCATGGCCGATCTCGTGGGTCACGACGGCGTCGAAGTCGGTCTGCCCCGCTGTGATGCCGTCGGCCGGGTCGAGGTCGAAGGCGAAGCCGGAGTTGAACCCGATGGCCGGGGCGAACCCGAACGGATTGAGCGTCGCGTCGGCCTCGGAATCGACAGCCCGGTAGCCGAGCGCCTGTAGGTTGGCCTGCGAGCCGCCGGGCAGGCCGAGGAACACGGTGTCGACCCCGGCCCGAGCCGTCGTCGGCACCGGCAGTGGGATCGCGTCGTAGAGCGCCTGCAACTGTGCGTCGCCGGGGTGCTTGTCTTTCAGCCGCTGAACGAACTGCGGAAGGGTGACATAGACCGGATCGGTGTCGGTCCCGAGGTTCGGGAACTCCTGCGCCGACGAGGTCGAGCCGAGCACACCGCTCGGGTACTGCGTGCCGAAGCGCAGCGGCCCGAAGTCCACGTCGAGCACGACGGTGACCGGGCTGGTGATGTACTCCTCCCAGCGGGCGGCGGCGCGGCGGAAGGCCAGCGTCGCTGCCGGGTTGGCGATGAGCTGATCGGTCGCCCGCAGGACGATCTTCAGGCCCGGCGAGCCGACGCCATTCAGCCGGGGCAATGGCGTCAGGTGAACCTTGCGGCCAACTGACTCTACTTTGAATTGCGCGGCCAGCGCGGCCGGCGCGTCCTCGCAGGCGACGCCGCCGCCGGGCGCGGCCCGGACAACGAACTGTCCGGCCGTCGAGGCTGTGGGCGAGCCGACCGTGCGGGCCGTCTGCGCGTGGGCGGATGTGGCGGCAAGCAGACCCGTCAGGGTCAGCGCCGCTACAACCGTCCGCTGTGGCCGAAGCCACGGGTATCGGTGCGTCATATGGGTACCAGATAGGGGTTAATAAATAGCATACCCGTCGGTGTGGGACCGGTTCGGGAGCGCAGAAGCAGAAAAGCGGGGAGGCGTTGGCGCCGCCGGACCCAGTGGGAATGGGTTTGATCCAGCAGGCATCGTGATGAATGAATATACACCGTCAGATCGGCGGACTCAAGGCGCAACCGATTTAGCCGACTTCAAGGTCGGCGCGTCGGGAAGACAGTGGGGCAGCAATCAGGCGGCCAGCCCCTGCTCGACCGCGTCGCGAAGTTCTTCCAACTCGTACGGTTTCATCACCACCCCGATGGCGCCCTGCTCGAGCATCTGCTCGATGTGCCGGTCGCGGTCGTAACCCGACGAAACGAGGACCTTCACGCCCGGCTCGATCAGCTGCAAGGCGCGCAACGTCTCGAGCCCGTCGAGCTGGGGCATGATCATATCCAGCAGCACCAGATCGATCTCGGTCCGATGCGCCTTGAACACCCGCTGGGCGGCGAACCCGTCCTCGGCCAGCAGCACAGGGTAGCCGAACG
>JBBSVG010000745.1:0-1796 GCA_038233775.1 Bacteroidota bacterium
CCGCGCGTCCGAAGTTCGTAGAGCGAGAGCGGGTTGGTCTCGGCAATCGCGACGAAACCGCCGCCGCGACCGGGCGAGATCGCCTCGATGTCGCTCTCATGGCGGATCTGCTGCTTGCTCGCAAGGGCCACCCAGTCACCGGCCGGGAAGGTCAGCGTGTAACCGAGCTTCGGGCTGTGCCAAGCCGTGCCGCCGACCGGTTGCTCGGGCCGGTCGATGGTCTTGCGCGGCAGAACATGGCAACCAACCGCGCAAAACGCGGCCGTGAGCAGGACGAGAGGCGCGAGACGAGTCATAAGGGCGTCGATAAGGGTCAGTAAGTGTAGAAGCCGCGACCGGATTTACGCCCAAGATAACCGGCAGCGACGTACTTTTTCAACAACGGACACGGACGGTACTTCGAATCGCCCAATCCGTCGTGCAAAACGGTCATAATCGCAAGGCACGTATCGAGTCCGATGAAGTCGGCCAGCTTCAACGGACCCATCTTGTGCGCCATGCCTAACTCCATCACCTGATCGACTGACTGCGGCGTGGCGACGCCTTCATAGACGCAGTAGATCGCTTCGTTGATCATCGGCATCAGCACCCGGTTGGAGACGAAACCGGGGAAATCGTTGACCTCGACCGGCGTCTTGCCCAGCCGCTCGGCCAGTTGCTTGACGACGGCGAACGTTTCGTCGGTCGTCGCAAGCCCACGAATCAGCTCGACCAGCGGCATGACCGGAACCGGGTTGAAAAAGTGCATCCCGACCACCGCGCCGGGCCGACCGGTCGCGGCCGCCAGATCGGTGATCGAGATGCTGCTCGTGTTCGTCGCCAGAATCGCCCCCTCGGGCGCGGCCCCGTCGAGCAGGCGGAACAGTTGCTTCTTCAGCTCGATCCGTTCGGTCGCCGCTTCGATGACGAGATCGGCCCCGCTGGCCGCTTCGGCTGGATCGAGCGAGCGGGTGATTCGGCCCAGCGCCGCCGTCCGGTCGTCGGCCGAGAGCGTCCCTTTCTGCACCTGCCGGTCGAGGTTTTTGCCGATGGTGTCGATCCCTTTCTGGATCGCGACGTCGGTTACATCGACGAGCGTGACAGCCAAACCGGCGGCGGCGAGCACGTGGGCGATCCCGTTGCCCATCTGCCCGGCGCCGATCACAGCCACCTGATTCACAGTCATAACACGCTGATTTTTGGGTAGATGGGGATCGGTGGTCAGATCAACTCGACGATGATTGCGCTCGCCTCGCCGCCGCCGATGCAGATTGCGGCCAGCCCGCGCTTCAGCCCGCGTGCCTTTAACGCATGAACCAGCGTGACGACGATCCGGGCGCCGGACGCGCCAATCGGGTGGCCGAGCGCGACGGCGCCGCCGTTGACGTTCAGCTTGTCGTGCGGGATGCCGAGGCTACCGGAAACCGCCAGCGCGACGACGGCGAACGCCTCGTTGATCTCGAACAGGTCGATGTCGGCCAGCGTCAGCCCGGCCCGGTCGAGCACTTTCGGGATGACGTCGGCCGGAGCGGTGGTGAACCACTCGGGCGCTTTGGCCGACGACGCCTGGGCGACGAGCTTTGCAATCGGCTTGACGCCGAGTTCCGCTGCCTTCTCGGCCGACATCAACACCATCGCGGCGGCCCCATCGTTCAGCGACGAGGCGTTGGCGGCCGTCACGGTCCCGGCCGGATCGAACACCGGCTTCAGCTTCGGTAGCTTCTCGAACGCGACCCGCTTCGGCTCCTCGTCCTCGCTGACGACGACCGGCTCACCGCGCTTGGCCGGGATTGTGACCGCTACGATCTCGTCCGAGA
>JBBSVG010000746.1:0-1788 GCA_038233775.1 Bacteroidota bacterium
ACGCGACGATGAAGTTTCTGGCGCAGGACCATTACCTGTACGTCTCGATGAAGGCGAAAGACGCCTCGGTCGGCGGGCGCGAGTTCAACTTCTTCGACGGGCTGCTGATGTCGGTCAAGGACCGCAACAGTCGGCAGCCGACCGGCGCGGCGACGAACCCGGTTGAGTTCTTCTACGCCTACAACTACAACCTGCCGCAGGGCCAGCAGGCGCCGGTCGGGGCCGATCCGTACTTCTTGGGCGCTTACGGCGGCTCGCCCAACCGGACCGACGAGCAGATCGCGACCTTCGACGGCGCGACGACGGTGCAGGGCGGTCAGGCCAACGACAACCTGCCCGACACGGGCTACACGATGGAGTTTCGCATCGACGTCGGCAAGCTCGGCTACCACCTCGAATCGGGCGATATCGTCGAGTTCAACGCCAGTTTGTACGACGTGGACAACGTGTACGCGACCGACGCCACGACCGTCACCTCGACCCGGACGTGGTGGCAGGCGGCGTTCAACTTCAACGGACAGAACGTCGGCCGGGTGATGGTCGATCCGGCTGTGACGGTCGGCTCCGGCGCCCAACCGGCGTTCGCGCCCGATATGATCGTCGGCAACGCGGCCAACAGCGGCAACCCGACGATCACCATCGACGGTCGGCTGGACGAGGCGATCTGGAGCCAGGCGACGCCGGTCAAGCTCCGCTTCATCACGGCGAGCACGACCGACAACAACCCGCGCGACAGCTATCCCGGCGTCGGACCGGACCGCTCCGGCCAGTTCCAGCCCAACCTCGGCAAGCCGATCGTCGCCGACGTGCTCGATCCGGGCGAGGCGATGGTCCATCTGTTCTTCAAGGGCAACACGCTCTACGTCGGCGCTGACGTGAACGACCAGTTGGTCCAAGGGATCGACGTGTACGACAAGTTCGACGGCCTCCAGTTCATCATCGCCGATCTCGCCAACGTCAACGGCGACAACATTCCCGAGGGTCGCGAGCTGCGCGTTCGGTTCGACGCGACCACCGCTGCTGTCGCCGACGGCTACCTGCCGACGCTCGTCGGGCTGGGCGGGACGACGGCCTTCGCCGCCGCGCTGAAAGCGGGCACGACGGTCAACATCAACACCGATGTCGATGCGGGCTATCAGGTCGAGATGGCGATTGACCTGACGATGCTCGGCTACCCGGCCACGCCGAACGTGCAGCGGGCGATCTACATCGGCGCGGCGCTGCTCGACGGCGATTCATTCGCCGACGCCGACCAGGATTACGGCACCCGGACGTGGTTCTTCCGCGAGGGCGGCGGCGGACCGGCCTTCGCGTACGCGCTGCTCGACCCGGCCCGCGCCGTTGCGGTCCCGATCCGCACCGCCGCAGCGCACCCGACTGAGCTGCGCCTGCTGGGCAACTCGCCGAACCCGTTCAACCCGGCCACGACGCTGTCGTACAGCCTGCCGAGCGCTGGTGACGTCGAGATTCAGGTCATGAACAGCCTTGGGCAGACCGTCGCGACGCTCCGGCCCGGCGTGCAGGAAGCTGGCGTTCGGTCGGCCTCGTTCACCGCGAGCAACCTGCCGACGGGCGTGTATCTGTACGAGGTTCGGCTGCGCGACCGCGCCACCGGCGCCCTCGTCGGCCGCCAGACCGGCCGGATGACGCTGGTCAAGTAAATGCGGAGTGAGGCATGCGGAATGATGAACGGCTCGCCCCGCTCGTCATTCCGCGCCTCGATCCGAGATAAGTTCTTGAAAATTGAGCGGTAAAAAGGACTAAACCTGTTGCGCGGTATGGTTGAGT
>JBBSVG010000747.1:0-1787 GCA_038233775.1 Bacteroidota bacterium
AGCCGACGACGGCGCTCGTCGCCCGGTTGGTCAGCACCTCGCCGTCGGTCGTCGTGCTCGACGGGCAGCGGACGCTCGGGGCGCTGGCGACGGGACAGCGGGTTGTGCTGGCCGGAGCGACCGGCTTCCGCATCGCCATCGACCCGCAGGCGCCGCTGAACCTGACCGCGCGGCTCTCGCTCGAACTCAGCGACGGCACCGGGTTCTCCGATTACGCCGCCATCGATCTGCTCGTCAACCCGACCTTCCGCGACCACAACGCCAACCAGATCGTCACGACGTTCACCAACGACGGCAACGTCGGCTTCGACGATTTCCCGTCGAACATCTACGGGCGCGGTTTCACCTATCGCGGCGGACCGAACCTGCTCTACGAGGGCGCGCTGATGATCGGCACCGGGCCGACGCAGGTGATGGACGTGGCCCGCTCGCCGAACGATCCCGAGGGCGCGGGCGAGCAGAACCAAGATTTCGTCGCCCGAGACAAGTACCGGTTGCAGACGCCCGGCACGGTCAGCGATCAGGACGGACTGACCCGGTTCACCGACGAGGGCGGCGGTCCGAAGCGGATCGGGCTTGAGATCATCGGGTCGTCGTTCGCTTTCGGTGCGCCGCCGCTCGACGACATCGTCTTCGTTCGCTACCAGATCCGCAACGCGACCGACCACGCGCTCGACAATCTCGTCGCCGGCCTCTATTTCGATTGGGATCTGGCGCCCGACGGCGGTCAGGACGTGGCCGAAACCGACCTCGCTCGCGGGCTTGGCTACATCTACGACGCCTCGAAAACCGTCACGACCTACGTCGGCATCGTCGCGCTCGACGGGATGCTGAACCACTGGGCCTTAACGAACAACCCCGACGTGTTCGGCAACCCGTTCGGCGTGTACGACGACTTCACGACCGCCGAGAAGTGGCGCGGGATGACCGATGTCGGCGGTCGTTACTCGTCCGGCGGACCGGGCGACGTCGGCAACATCATCTCGCACCAGGTTGGCGCGCTCGGTCCCGGCGACACGGCCACGGTCGGGTTCGCCCTGATGGCTGGCGACGATCTGGCCGATCTACAGCGCAACGCCGACGCCGCCAACGCCCGCTGGCCGCTCTTGCGCGGCGCCGTCCTGACCGTCCCGACCGGCGGCGGCAACACGACGCCGCTTGCCTTCCGCTTGCTGCCCGCTGCGCCGAACCCGTTCAACCCGACAACCGCGATCCGCTACCAACTCGCCCAAGTCGGCGCTGTGCGGCTGGACGTGTTCGACGCGCTCGGTCGCCGAGTCCGCACGCTGGTTGATGAAGCGCAGGCCGCCGGTCCGCACACCTTTGTCTTCGACGGCGTCGGGCTGCCGAGCGGCGTGTATTTCGTCCGGCTGAGCCAGGGTCGCCAAGTCGAGTCGCGCCGCATCACGCTGATTCGGTAGCCCGATTCGTTGCCCGTCTGCCGCCGATTGGTTATCTTTCGCCCTCCATCTGCGACCGGCGACCGGTCGGCCTTTTTTTCACCCGACGCGATGCCGCGTCAGCCGGAGGTTGTGTCCATGTTCGAGCAGGATCTGGATCGGATCGAGCACGCCTTGCTCGACGCCCTGCCGCCTCGGGTGACGTTGCACGCGCTGGAGTCGGCCGATTTGCCATTGCCCGAAGGCGTGGCGGCCCAACTCCAAGCGACGCTCGGCGAAGCGGTCTCGGCTGAGGTCGCCCGACTACAGAGCACATTTGGGTTTGACCTCGGTCAGACGGAAGCCGTGACCGCGTTAGGCGAACTCAGCGCGACGCTCGCCCGGCAC
>JBBSVG010000748.1:0-1777 GCA_038233775.1 Bacteroidota bacterium
CCACCGGCGAAGCAGCCATCCGTCGGCTGTGGTCGGAGGGCGAGCGACCGACGGCGGTCGTTGCCGCCAACGATGCGGTTGCGCTTGGCTGTTTGCGGCAGCTCAGGGCGGAAGGGTGCCGGGTGCCGACCGACGTGTCGCTGGTCGGGTTCGACGATGTCGAGGGCGCGACCCACACCGACCCGCCGCTCACGACCGTCCGGGTGTTCAAGGAAGATCTGGGCGCCATCGCGGTGCGCCGACTGGTCGAGCGGATCGAACGACCGATCTCGACGCTGGAGAAGGTCATCGTCCCGGTCGAACTCGTCATTCGCGAATCGACCGCCCGACCGCTCGGCTGAATCGAACGCCTAAAGAACTTGTCTGTTGCCGTTTTTCCATTCACGCAGGAGGCCGCGCCATGACCGCCGTTTCGCGTTTGACTCTCGTCCCCGCTGCCGCCCTCGGGCGTCGGTGGCGACTCAAGGCTGCGATGCTCGGCGCCTGCGGGCTGCTGGCGACGGCGGCCACCGTGCAGGCCCAACCCGGCGTCAACCTGTTGACGAATCCGGGTTTCGAGGATTTCACCCCATCGTACTGGACCCGCTCGCAGACCGGTCCGGCCTCGGCGACGTGGGCCAACGACGAGCACCATTCCGGCGGCTACTCGCTGAAACTCGCCGGTGCGGCCGGTGGCACGGCGACGTGGCAGAACCCGCAGTTTGTCCGCAACTGGACGCCAAGCGTGCCGGGCGCAGGCAACCCGCTGATCATCTTCGGCGCGTGGGCCAAGACGAGCGGACTGGCCGCCAACGCGGCGATCATCGAGTACGACTTCTATCGCGGCGGTGTCCGGCTGTTCCCGACGCCGGTCTCGATCCCGGTTCCGGCCGGCACCGCCGACTGGACCGAGCTAAAGTTCGACACGCCGGTTGAGTTCCCCGCCGGGCAGCCAGCCGACAGCGCGACGATCACCGTTCGGACGACCGGCACCGGCACCGTCTGGGTCGATGACTTCTTCATGCGCGGTCAGGGCGACGGCTGGACAGGCGACATCCACAACGCCGAAGTGGACGTGCCGACCGGCTACTTCTACTATCAGAACGGGATGAGTTCCGGCTTCGCCTCGTACCCGAACATGAAGCCGGTGACGAACCTGAGCATCACCAGCCAGGCAGCCCACACGGGCACGCACTCGGTGATGATCGAAGAGGACAACTCGTACAAGACCGGCACCGAGCGCGACGAGCCGGTGCTGATCACCAACACGACCCGGATCGACCCGACCAAGACGTACATCGCCTCGGTCTGGATCAAGACCGAAGGCTTCCTCGCCGACAGCGCCCGTCGCGACGACGACTACAAGCTGTTCTACACGATCACCTACCACTCCGACGTGTCGGGTCCGAGCCACGGCGGTTGGAACGAGCAGTACGGCACCGACGACTGGATTCCCGTCAAGGCGAACCAGGATTGGACGCTGTACCCGATTCGGGTCGCGGTCGAGCCGGGTCGGCAGTCGCAGATCAAGGCGGTCTCGATCCGCTACCGGTTGCGCCACGAGACGGTCGGTAAGATCTTTTTCGACGATGTCTATTTGGGCGAAGCACCGCCGAGCCTGGCGACCAACGGCGGGTTCGAGACGGTAGGCGGACCGAACTACTGGACCTCGTCGAGCACCGGTGGTGGCGTCGCCGAGTGGGCGACCGACCAGAAGCTGTCCGGCCTGCGCTCGCTGAAGGTCACCGGTGCGGCCGGTGGCTCGGCGACGTGGTTCAACAAGCAGCTGATTCAGGAC
>JBBSVG010000749.1:0-1772 GCA_038233775.1 Bacteroidota bacterium
CACCGCCGCCGCCGCCGCGCCGCCGCACCCGCCGCCGATGTCGCGAATGATCTTCGTCGCCACGACCCTGCCTTGCTCGTCGATGAAGGCCTGAATGGAGACGACGCCGGTGAGCTTGCGGCGCTTGGCCTCGTCGGGATAGACCGGCGCTGGCTTTGTCAGGGCGCGCGGCATTTCGTCCGCGTCGCTGACGAACGCCGACTCGTCAAGTCCGGTGGCCGAACTGTCGGCTTTGGTCGCGAAGGGTCTGTTGATCGGCTGCGTCGGCTTTGTGCCCGGTTTGGTCGGTGTCGGTTTTATCGCAGCCGGTTTCGCGGCGGCGGAATCCTTCGGCGCGCGCTCGGCCAGAGTAAAGGTCACGCGAGGGGCGACGGCTCGGGCGTAGTCGCTCTGCGGGGCGAGCTTCAGCAGCCGGTCGTAGACGGCGAGGGCGCTGTCAGGTTTGCCGAGCTTCGTTTCGTAGAGCGAGCCGAGCGCGTAGAGCGCCTGCGGGGCCACATCGGCCGCCGATGGGTCGCCGATCAGCGCGACGAGGCTTTGTCGGGCGCCGGGCGCGTCGCCGTCGTTCAACTGCCGGATGGCCCGGCCGTAGCGTGAATGAGCGGCTTGCTCGTCCGCATCGGCCGTGACGTTGCCGCCGATTCGGGAGCGGACGCCCTGGGCGTAGATCGAACCCGAGTAGCTGTCCAGCAAGACGCGCTGGGCGGAATCGGCCCGGTCGGGGTGCCCAGTCGTCCGATAAAGGTCGATCATCGCGTAGAGCGCCTGGGCGGCCAGCGTCGAGTCGGGTTGCAGCGCAAGCAGGGCTTCATAGCGCGACAGCGCACTGTCGGGTCGGTTGAGCTGGACGTGGAACTGGTTGGCGAGCCCCATCCGGGCCTCGTTGGCCGAGCGCCGGTAGCCAGCCACCGAAACCGCGTCGGTGCGGATGACGACGGCCGCCACGACCGGGGCCGCAGGCGAGCCCTGGTCGTCGTCCGCGCCCCGCCGCCCGACACCGCCGCGCGAGTTGCCAATGGCACGGCTGGCGCCGCCGCCGTTGGTGAAGGCGCCGCCAGCCGGTGCGCCAACTCGGGGTTGCGAGAGGACGACGATCCGGCGGCGTTCGGCGGCGGTGCTGCCGCGCGCTTCATCGTCGGCCAGCGCGTCGCCGAACAGGCTGGTGACGGTCTGGGCCTCGGTCTCGGCCGGATCGGCGGTCCCGGTCGCAGCGGTCTGGGTCGAATCGTCGGTGGCCGACGTGGCCTGGGCGGCCGGTCGGGCCGTGCTGACGGTGTCGCCCCGAGCGATCCGGTCGCTGGCGATGGCGAAAATGGAATCCTGTCGGGCGATGGTTCGGGTCAGCTCGGCGTAGTGTCGGAGTTGGGTCACATAGAAGGTGACCGTGTCCTTGACCGTCGAGGCGGCCAACTCGCGCTGGCTGGACTCGAACTGCTCCAGCGCCGCCGCATAGCGCTGGTCGCGGTAGGCTCGAAATCCCTGCTGGGCGTAGGCCTGGGCAGCACCTTCGCTTTTCGGGTAGCGCTCGATCACGTCGGCGTAGGCCCGCTCGGACGCGTCGGCCCGACCCATCGCGGCGTAGGTGATCCCCATCTCGAGCAGGATCTCGCCGCGAAAGTCGATGTTCTTCTCGTCGCTATACAGCTTCTGGAACAGATCGAGCGCCGGCCGGGTCCGACCCAACTCGCGGAGCAGCCGTGCGCGGTTGAGCCGTGCGCGGTATGACAGCGTGTACTCCGAATCGAACCGGCGAACGCGGTCGAACGCCTCGG
>JBBSVG010000750.1:0-1768 GCA_038233775.1 Bacteroidota bacterium
GGTCTGCCGCTTCGCCAACGCGCTCAAAGGGATGGGCATCCGGCCGGGCGACCGAATCTGCATCTACATGCCGCTCGTGCCCGAGCAGATCGTCGCGATGCTGGCCGTCGCCCGGATCGGCGCGGTGCATTCCATCGTCTATGCTGGGTTCTCGGCCCACGCGCTGCGGACCCGAATCGAGGACGCCGAGGCACGTTTGGTCATTACGGCCGACGTGACGATCCGGCGCGGGAAGCGGATCGGGCTGAAATCGGTCGTCGATCAAGCCGTTCAGGGCCTTGCGTGCGTCGATAAGGTCATCGTGTTGCGCCGGACCGAGCCGCCCATCGACCTGATCGACGAGGCGGAGGTCGATTTCGACGAGATCATGCAGGGCCAATCGGCCGACTGTCCCGCCGAGCCGATGGACGCGGAAGCGCCGCTGTTCTTTCTCTACACGTCCGGCACGACCGGCAAGCCGAAGGGGATCGTCCACACGACCGGCGGCTACATGGTCGGGACGTACCACACGACGCAGCTTGTGTTCGATCTGCGCGAGGACGATCTCTACTGGTGTACCGCCGATCCGGGCTGGATCACCGGGCACTCGTACATCGTCTATGGTCCGCTCGCCAACGGGGCGACGGTGCTCGTCAGCGAGGGCGCACCGGACTATCCCGACCCGGCTCGCTGGTGGCGGATCATCGAGAAATATGGCGTGACGATCCTCTACACCGCACCGACGGCCGTGCGGATGTTCATGCGCCACGGCACGAGCTGGCCGCAACTGGCCGATCTGTCGAGCTTGCGGATCTTGGGTTCGGTCGGCGAGCCGATCAATCCGGAAGCGTGGCGCTGGTACCACGAGCACATCGGCGGTGGTCGCTGCCCGATTGTCGATACGTGGTGGCAGACCGAAACCGGCGCCATTATGATCACGACGCTGCCGAGCTACCCGGCCAAACCGGGTCGCGCTGGCAAGCCGATGCCGACCGTCGAGGCGGACGTGGTTGATAAACAGGGCAACCCGAGCGGACCGAACAAGGGCGGATTTCTGGTCATCAAGCGGCCGTGGCCGAGCATGATGCGGACGATCCACAACGCGCCGGAGCGCTACGAGCACGCGTGGACCCAGATCCCCGGCGTCTATACGGCCGGCGATGTCGCGGTCAAGGACGCCGACGGCTACATCATGGTGCTCGGTCGCGCCGACGATGTGCTGAACGTGTCCGGCCACCGGATCGGCACCGCCGAGGTCGAGAGCGCGCTCGTCAGCCACGCGGCGGTGGCGGAAGCGGCCGTGATCGGCAAGCCGGACGACATCAAGGGCGAGTCGATCAAGGCGTTCGTCATCCTGACCGGCGGCTACGACGGGACGGACCGGTTGCAGAACGACCTGAAATACCACGTTCGGATGGAGTTGGGGGCGATTGCGGTGCCGGGCGAGATCGCGTTCGTCAGCGCGTTGCCGAAGACCCGCTCGGGCAAGATCATGCGACGGGTTTTGAAGGCGCACGAGCTGGGGATTGATCCCGGCGACATCTCCACGCTGGAGGAATGACGCGCCGACTCTGCCTTCTGTCTGTCACCCTGAGCGCAGCGAAGGGTCTCACGCCAACGACCGCTTCCGCTGCCGTTCTCTTGCCGTAAGCTGATAGCTGTCAGCCTAAGTAACCCAAGTTGCTACCTGAAAAGCCGCTCATAGGGGAGCGCCGTTGTGTTTGGAGCAAAGCCGCCAAGCTTAACTCCGAAAAAACAACACGCTCCCGCCATGAACGACTGCATCGAA
>JBBSVG010000751.1:0-1768 GCA_038233775.1 Bacteroidota bacterium
GGCAGGGGCGCAGGGTCGGGTCGGGCGAGTGGCGGTGGTCGATACGACCGAGGCGCGCGTCGTCACGCCGGGCGTGCGCTACACGGCGTTCCGCGACGGTGCGGGGCCGTGGAAAGTCAACGTGCTGCGGATCGATCTGGCGGCCAACCCGGCTCTGACGCTGCAATCGGCCCGCGCCGACACGCTCGTCAGCGGCAAGACGCTCGAGCGGACCTCGGGCATGGCCCGGCGCAACAGCCGACCCGGCCACACCGTCGTCGGTGCGGTCAACGGCGATTTCTACGACACCTCCACCGGCATCCCGCTTGGGACGCAGATCCGCGACGGCGAGATCGCGTGGCACGAGCCGTCGAACAGCGGGCAGCGCGGAATCGGACTCGACGCGAACCGCCGACCGGTGCTCGCCGGGGCGACCCGCTTCTCCGGCACCGCGACCAACCTTGTTACGGGCAGCGCGTTTCCCGTCGCCCAAGTCAACCGTGCACGCGGCGCCGACGAGTTGATGCTCTACAACCGTTGGTCGCGGCTGCTCTACGGCGGGACGACCGGCCAATCGACCGGGACCGAATGGGTCGTCAGGCCGGTGAACGGCTGGCAGGTGAACGAGAACCGGAAATACGTGCTCGAATCGGTCCGGCGCAACAGCGCAACGCCGATTCCGACCGGTGATCGGGCCGTCCTCTCCGGCGGCGGCCGGGCGGCGCTGTTTCTCGACAGCCTGGCCGTCGGTGACACGGTTCAGCTGCGGCTCGTCTCGAACCCGACCGCACCGGCGCTGCCCGGTCTGCCGCCCATCGCCAACCTGATTGGCGGCAACGTGATTTGTCTGCTCGACGGCGTCATCCCGGCCGGGATCGGCGACAACACGTTCGGCGCGACGCGCAACCCGCGCACCGCCATCGGCTTCAACCGCGACTCGACCGTCGTCTATTTGGTGACCGTCGATGGACGTCAATCGACCTCGGTTGGGATGACGATGCCGGAGCTGGGCGCGCTGTTTCAGCGCTTGGGCGCGTGGTCGGCGCTGAATCTGGACGGCGGCGGCTCGACGACGATGGTCGTTCGGGGCGAGGTGAAGAACGTCCCCAGCGACGGCTCGGAGCGCTACGATGCCAACTCGATGCTGCTCGTCACGACCGCGCCGCCGGGTCCGCCGACGAGCATCAACATCGTCCAAACGCGGCAACCGGTCGTCCGCAACGCGACGTTCGCCTTCACCGGCGAGGTGATCGACGATCAGGGCAACCCGATTGCGCCGTTCCCGGTCGGCACGACGTGGTCGGTGCCGACCCGGCTCGGTTCGATCACGCAGGCTGGCCTGTTCACCGCCGCCAACGTGGCCGACTCGGGCTACGTGACGCTGCGCTACGCCGGGCTGGTCGATTCGGCCAAAGTCGTCGTCGGTGGGATTCCGCCGCAGATCACGCTCTACGGGTTCGAGACGGCGCTCGGCGGCTTCACGACGAACACGGCGGGTTCCGCCCAATCGGCCGGCCAAACCGGAACGGCGGCCCAGACGACCGAATCGGCCAAAGATGGCGTCGGCTCGATGAAGCTGACCATGACCGACAAAGGCGCCGAGGCGACCGCGTGGTACATGCGCGAGTTCAGCGTTCCGCGCCAATCGTTCGGTCGGACGAGCGGGTCCGTCGGTTACTGGTATCGCTCGGTTTCGCCCGACGCGGCGCAGCTTGAACTCGGGCTGTTGGTGCGCGAGGATTCGAAAAACGATTACGAGGAAGCGGCTTGGCGCTCGGTTCAGCCCGAC
>JBBSVG010000752.1:0-1767 GCA_038233775.1 Bacteroidota bacterium
ACGCCGCGCTGCTGGTCAGGACGACGCTCGGGCCGGTTGCGTTGCTGGACGCGTTGCACCGGATCGAGCGCGACGCCGGGCGCGACCGAACCAGCGGCCCGCGCTACGGTCCCCGGCCGCTCGACCTCGATCTGCTGCTCCACGGCGACCGCTGTTTGACGGGTCCGCCGGGTCCGACGGTGCCGCATCCCGCGCTATCCGAGCGGCGGTTCGTGCTGGTCCCGCTGGCCGAGATCGCGCCGACGCTGATCGATCCCCGAAGCGGCCGAACCGTCGCCCGCTTGCTCGCCGAGTGCCCCGATCTGGGTCGGGTTGACCGCTGGTTCTGAACCTCAAAGCCCCGTTTTCCCATGCCCGACGCCTTGCCCGCTGACGCCCCGTTTGGTCGCGCCCCGATCCAGCCGGAGGCCGAGCCGGATCTGTTTCCCGTTGGTCGGCCCGTCACGCCGCGACCGCTGGTCGGCGAGCGGCCCCGGCGCGACATCCGTTATATCGCCATCGAGGGCGTGATCGGCGCGGGAAAAACCAGCCTGGCGGGCCTGCTCGCCACGCGGTTGGGCGCCGCCCGCGTCGTGATGGAGGAGTTCGAGGAGAACCCGTTTCTGGCTCGGTTCTACGCCGAACCCGAGCGCTACGCCTTCCCGACGCAGATGGCGTTTCTGATGAGCCGCTACCGACAGCAACAGGTGCTGCATAATTTCGATCTGTTTCAGGAGTACCTGATTACCGACTATATCTTCGACAAGGATCGGATCTTCGCCGTGCTGAATCTGGCGGCCGACGAGTTGAAGCTGTACGACGTGATCGCGACAGCCATCGAACGGACGGTTCCGGTGCCCGATCTGGTGATCTACTTGCAGTCGAGCACCGACCGACTGATGCGGAACATCCATCAGCGGGCGCGGACGTACGAGGAGCAGATGTCGCCCGAGTACCTCAACGCGCTGAACGAGTCTTACAACTACTTTTTCTTCCGCTACGGCAAGGCGCCGGTGTTGATTGTGAACGCGACCGAGATCGATTTCGTCCACAACCCGGCGCATTTCACCGATCTGGTCGAGCAGATTCTCCGGCCGCACTCGGGCGGCGTCGCCTACTACAACCCGCCGTCGGCGGCCGATCTGAAAGTGGGCTGATCCCGATGGGCTACCTCCTGGTCGCGGTGCTCGGCTACGTCATCTGGCGACTGGTCCAGCTTGGCCGACGTTCGTCGCGGCAGCAGGCGGAGCTTGAGCGGCTGCGGCAGAATCTGCGGATTGAGCACGCCGTCGATGTGGACTACGTCGAGTTGCCGCCGGATCGGCCGCTGCCGCAGCCGGACATGGCCGATCATCCGGAAGATCGCCCGGTCGAGCGCGACGAGCAGCGCCGACCGCCGTCCCGACCGCGACGCTACGACGCGCCGCCGCAACCCTGGGCGCACGACCGTCGCGGGGCCGGTTCGCCGCCCGACGACGACGAGCGACGGAACCCGAGGCGATGAGCGCTGCGTCGGCGCCGCTGCCGCCCGATCACCCGCTTTTGAAACTCAACCGTGCGGCCCGAGGGGCGCTGTTCGGCGCGGCCGGACTCGTGGCGAAGGTCGTCGGCGCCGGGCGCGACCGTCGGGCGGCGGCGCTCGATTGGGACGCGGTTCGGCGCGTGCTCGTCGTTCGGCAGCACAACCAGTTGGGCGATATGCTCTGCGCGGTGCCGCTGCTGCGGGCGCTCAGCGAGCGGCTGCCGACGGCCGAGATCACGCTTGTCACGGGTCCGGCCAACGACGCC
>JBBSVG010000753.1:0-1763 GCA_038233775.1 Bacteroidota bacterium
CCGGCCAGCACCAGCCCGAGGCTGATCGCAATCGGCAAGAGGCGCGGGGAGCGGGCCATGACGGGACGAATAGGAAGGGGCCGCCGACGCATCGGGCGGCTGAACAAAGGGCGAACGTGCCGCGCCGGGGTCCAAGAAAGGGGCCGCCGAAGCTCAACCTTGCCGAACGCGACGGCGACGGCGGTAGAGCAGAAACCCGATCAGGCTGATGACGAGCGCGATGCCGACGATCTTGCCGTAGGTCGCCAGATACTGGAGGAACACTTGATAATTCTGCCCGAACGCCATCCCGCCGTAGAGCAGCAGCGCGTTCCAGATCCCGGCGCCGACCGTCGCGGCGAGCAGCGTCCGGCCGAGCCGCAGCTTCGCCATCCCGGCAAACAGCGAGATGACCGAGCGGACGCCGGTCAGGAACCGGTTGCCGAGAATCAGGCCGAAGCCGAACCGCTCGAACCACCCCTCGACCCGTGCGAGCGCTGCCGGCGAGACGGCTTTCTTCGCCCACGGCCGCTCGAGCACGCCGCGACCCAACCGCCGACCGACCGCATAATACGTCATGAACCCGATCACGCTGCCGCTGGTCGTCGCCAGCCACGCGCCGAGAAAGCTCAGCACCGACCGGCCGACGAGCACGCCGCCGACGACCACCGTCAGGTCGCCCGGCACCGGCGGCAGGACGTTCTCGGCGTAGGAGAGCAAAAACAGCGTCAGGTACGCCACCGGCGGACTCAGCCGGTCCATCCCGGCGATGAGTTGCTCAAACCAATGCGTCATGGTCGGAACGAAAAAAGGTCGCGGAGGCGGGGTTAGACGATCAGCATCGCGTCGCCGTAGGAGTAGAACCGGTAGCCGAGCCGAATCGCTTCCCGGTAGGTCGCCAGCACCCGCTCGCGCCCGGCGAAGGCGCTGACGAGCATGACGAGGGTCGATTCCGGCATGTGGAAGTTCGTCACCAACCGATCCACGACGCGGAACCGGTAGGGCGGATAGAAAAACGCCTCGGTCCAGCCCGACCCGGCCCTCACGACGCCCGACTCGTCGGCGTTCGATTCCAAGCACCGAACCGAGGTCGTCCCGACGGCGACGACGCGACCGCCGCTGGCCCGCGTCCGGTTGACGGCGTCGGCCGCAGCGGGCGAGATTTCGTAATGCTCGCGGCTCATCTTGTGATCGGTCAGTTCGTCCACCTCGACCGGCCGGAACGTCCCGAGCCCGACGTGGAGCGTGACCGTCACGACCCGCACGCCGGACGCCTCAATCTTCGACAGAAGTTCGGGCGTGAAGTGCAACCCGGCCGTTGGCGCGGCGACCGAGGCGGCGGTGCCGTCGGCGTACACGGTTTGGTAGCGGGCTTTGTCGGTTTCGTCGGCGGCGCGGCGGATGTAGGGCGGCAGCGGCGTGTGGCCGACCCGCTCAACCGTCGCCCGCACGTCGCCGCCAGTTGGAACGATCAACCGAATCAGTCGCCCGCCGTCATCCTCCGGCGTCGGGCCGATCACCTCGGCCGTCAGATCGTCGGCGAAGGTCAGTCGGTCGCCGGGTCTGAGCTTCTTGGCCGGTTGCGCCAGACACGCCCAGATATCCGGCTCGGCTTCGCGCAGCAGCAGCAGTTCGACCCGAGCGCCGGTTGCGTCCTTCGTCCCCAGCAGTCGGGCGGAAAAGACGCGGGTGCTGTTGAGGACCAGACAATCGCCCGGCGCCAGATACTCGGGCAGATCGCTGAACCGGCGGTGCGCCGTCGTATCGGCGGCGCGGTCGAGCAC
>JBBSVG010000754.1:0-1762 GCA_038233775.1 Bacteroidota bacterium
ACCGAACTGCTGCCCGACGCCATCTCTCGGCGCCTGGCTGGCGGCCTGCGGCAGTTCGGCAAGCAGATCAAAGGCTACACGAGCGGCGACGCGGTCCTGATCGGCGTCGAGAGCCGAACCAGCTCGCCGGTTCGCATCCCGCGAGACAGCGCGACGCTCGAGCACCCGACGCTGCCCGGCCTCTACCCGTGCGGCGAAGGCGCGGGCTACGCTGGCGGGATCGTCTCGGCCGCGCTCGACGGGATGCGGGTTGCCGACGCCATCGCGGTCCATGTGACAACCTGACAACTCGTTTCGGCACGATTGTTACGAAAGCTGCGACCGCCGCCGGTAGCAGCTCGGATATTCCCGGACGACGTCGGCAATCTCATGTCTCAAGGTTGATAGGACCAGTACCATGGAAAACGGAACCATCAAGTGGTTCAATGACGAGAAAGGCTTCGGCTTCGTCACGCGCGAGAACGGGAAGAAGGATGCCTTCGTCCACCACTCGGAAATTCAGGCGACGGGCTTCCGCTCGCTGAAGGAAGGCGATCAGGTCGAGTTCGACGTCCAAGACGGCGACAAGGGCCCGAAGGCGGTCAACGTCCGCAAGGTCTGACCCCTCTTTCCCCGCGCGACAATCGATTGGGGTACTGCCTCCTGGCCTCACCCTGACAGGCTGCCGCACCGCATCCCGCCCCGTTCCGCCACCCGGCAGAACGGGGCGGCGCGTTTTAGGGCTGACAGCTATGAGCCGTCAGCTATCGGCTGTCAGCTTACGACAAGAGAACGACAACCGGCAAGAGTTCCGAGCGGTCGTGTCATCAAGCCGCGATCAGCAATTCTTTTCCATCGCTCTCTTCTCCCCCGATGATCACGCCTTCTCACCTGACGGCTCGGCTCGACGACATCGGCCGGTCTCTGTCCCGGCGAGATGACGCGGTGGCGCTGATCGGGCTCGGGTCGGTCGGTGTGGAGACAGATCGGCTCGACCGGTGGTCCGATCTGGACTTCTTCGCCGTGGTCGAGCCGGGCGCGGCGGCGGGATATCTGGACTCGCTTTCGTGGCTCGAGGCGGTGCATCCGGTCGGATACGCCTTCCGCAACACGGCCGACGGCTACAAGCTGCTGTTCGCCGACGGCATCCTATGCGAGTTCGCTGTCTTTGAACCGGACGGATTACACCCAGCCACGTTCTCCCCCGGCCGGATCGTCTGGGCGCGGGCCGACGCGACGGCACTGCTCGGCGAAACCTTTGAATGTCCGGCCGTGGCGCTCATTGAGGCGACGGCGCGACCAGTCGAGTGGTTGCTCGGCGAGGCGCTGACGAATCTGCTCGTCGGCTTGCAGCGCGACCGTCGCGGCGAAACGCTGTCGGCGACGCGGTTCATTCAGGGTTATGTGGTCGACCGGGCGGTCGAGCTATCCGAAAAGTGCTCTGCCGACGTGCATCCCGACGGGCGCGATCCGTTCTCACCGGAGCGACGGATCGAGCGGCGTTTCCCCGAACTGGCTGCTCATCTGCCGGGCTTCATGCAGGGCTACGGGCGCAATCGCGAGTCGGCGCGGGCACTGCTAAACTTCCTCGCCGCCCGCTTCCCGCTCCCGCCCGCCCTGCGCACCGCTCTCGACACGCTGCTGGATGATTGAGTTACGGCGTCTCGCCGACTTTGCGGCCGCCGCCCAAACGGGGATCGGCGGAGGCGGGCGGGGCAGCGGCGGTGAGGCTGTCGAGAAAGTGGCGGGCGCGGTCCATGTGAGCGGGCACGGCGCCGTCGCC
>JBBSVG010000755.1:0-1748 GCA_038233775.1 Bacteroidota bacterium
ACGACCAACTGACCGGATACGCCATCGGGTTGCCCGCCAGATCCTTCACGCCCGAGACGGTCGCGACGAGGGTTTTGCCGTCGAGCTGCGCCTTCGTGGCGAGCGGGATGAGGACGATGGTCGTCCCGTTGGTGATCGCCTCGACCGGGACATTTTCGTTGGTTCCCTGCACGGTCAAAACCGTGTTCGTCGGGAAGAGCGCGTTGCCGTCGATGGGCTCGTTGAAGGTGATCGAGATGTCATCCGACGCGCCCCAGACGCCGGCGGCGGGCCTCGGCGCACCGAATGCGACGGGTGCGCGCCGATCCATCCGGCCGAGAATCGCCGCCGTGGCGGTGTACTTGGTCGCCGGGGAGCACTGCGCCAGGGCGCGGAGTTCGTAGCTGCCGTCCTCCAGATCGGCCACCGCCCAGTTGAATGAGACGAACGTGGCGGTCTGGTCGAGCGAGTCGCGCAGGATCGTCCGGGCTGGCAGCCAGGTCGTCGTGCCCTGCTTGCGGTATTGCAGCGCGATGGATTGCAGGTTCGCGTTGGTCGGGTCGAAGTCGCTCAGAATCACCGGCAGCGCGTCGTTCGAGGCGACGTTGACCTGCCAGTTTGCCTCCGGTCGGAACAGCGTGATCGGCGAGCACGGCCGCTTGAAGTGCGCCCCGAGCGTGACCGTGTCGGCGAACTGGACAAACGAGAAATTGTCCGCCAGTTGCCCGTCGTAGAGCGAGCGCATCGTCAGCTTGATCTCGGGATAATCGTAGGCGACTGGGCCGCGCTCGACCGTAACGGTGACCGGGATCGTCGCCTGCGGACCCGGCGGGGCCGGGATGATGAACGAGCGCAGCGTCGGCACGCCGTTGATCTTGACGACGGCGCCGTTCGGGTTGCTCTCCTGCAAGACGATCAGTTCGTAGGTCCAGCTTTCATTCGTCGGCGAGTCGTTGCCGAGCAGCAGCGTGTACGACGCCTGTGCGGCCGGATCGACGTCGTAGCGCTCGAGTAGCCCGTCAACGGCCAGCTTCGGCAATTGCCGCGAGAGCGTGCCGACTTCCCACGGGCCGGAACTCTTGCCGCCACGGGTGACGAACACCGGCGTCGCATAGACCGGGTCTTGCTTCACATCGACCGAGAACACGTCGCCCGCGTCGTCGTCGCCGAGCGAATAACCGACGGTCTGCGTGGTCGCCGTCGCGGTCGAGTTGGCGGTGCCCCAGCCGAAGTGCGCCTTGACCTCGACGCCGAGCTTGAACTCGTTGTAGTCGCCGAAATCCAGTTCAGCCTCGAGGGCGACGGTCGGATCGACGTACAGGGTCGTCTCGTAGCTGATGGCATGGCTGCTCGTCGATTCGAGCGAGTAGCTATAGTTCGCCCCGGCCGAGAACGAGCGGTTGACGACGAACGTCGCCCGCGCCTTCAGCGAGTCGTTATAGGCGAGCGCTTGGTTCCAGACCTTGATCGAGTTGGCGAGCACCGGCACCTGCGCCGTCGGCGTGCTCGGGTTGTCGCGCAGCGAGATCAGCTCGGGAATCAAGATCGAGCGGATGTGGTAATCGGTGTAGGTGAACTTCGATGAGAACCCGCTCGGCGCCATGATGACCGTCGGCTTGACCGTGATCTCGCAGCCATCGACCTTTAATTCGTCGGTGATGCCGTAGGTCAGGTTCATCGCCGCGCCGACGTACAGGTCGCCAGCCGGGCCGATGTTGATCGGGTCCGAATCATCGGTCGAGAACTGATCGGTGGCCGTGAGGGTGAAT
>JBBSVG010000756.1:0-1748 GCA_038233775.1 Bacteroidota bacterium
GACGCCGATGGTCTGGCGACGGGCGTGTATATGGTCCGCGTGCAGGCCGTCGGCCAGAGCGGTCGCATTTATGCAGCGACCCAGCGCATCGCCCTGACCCGGTAAGTCCGCCGGATGCGTCTCCAGCAGCGCCGGGCCACCTCTCCAGGTGCCCCGGCGCTTTTCTATTGTGACATGACTCGACTCGTCGGGCTCGACATTGAGCCGTTTCGCCTGCCGTTCCGCCTACCGCTCAGGACGGCGCGGGCGACGATCACCGAGCGCACCGGCGCCGTCGTGACGCTGACGACGAGCGACGGCCGGACCGGCTTCGGCGAGGCGGCGCCACTGCCCGCCTTCTCGACCGGCTCTTGGGATGACACCACCGCCGCGCTGCGGGCCGCACGGTCGCGGTGGACCGATTGCGCGGCACCGACCTCGGCCGCAGCGGTCGAGGACCATCTGACTCAAGATGCCGATCTCGCCGCTCTTCTCCTCCAGTCGCCCGCTGCTCGGTTCGCGCTCGAATCGGCGCTGCTCGATCTCGTCGCGCAACAGCACGGCGTCAGCATCGCGCGGCTGCTGAATCCCGATGCGGCCCGGTCGGTCACCGTCAACGCGCTGCTCTCAGCCCGCGACCCGGCCGCTCTTGCCGACGAAGCGCGAACCGCCGTCGCCGCCGGGTTTCGGACGCTGAAACTCAAAGTCGCCGGTGCGCCGCTGACCGACGATCTGGCCCGGATCAGGTCGCTGCGCGCTGCCGTCGGTCCCGAGATTCGGCTTCGGCTCGACGCCAACGGCGGCTGGGACGAAGACGAGGCAAAGACGGCGCTTGCGGCGGTCGCGTCGTTTGGCGTTGAACTGTGCGAGCAACCGGTCGCCGTCGGCCAGCCCGATGCGCTGAACAGGCTGCAACACGCCGCTGCCTTCCCCCTCGCCGCCGACGAATCCGCCGCCGATCCGACCGACCTCGCCGCGCTGCTTGCAACCGACCCGACCGGCGTCGGCGTGTTCGTCCTCAAACCCGCGATTCTCGGCGGGCTGCTCCCGACGCGACTGCTGGCCGAGCGCATCCGCTCGCTCGGCGGCCGCGTGTTCGTCACGACGATGCTTGACGGCGCGGTCGGTCGGCTGGCCGCGCTGCACCTAAGCGCTGCACTCGGCGGCGATCTGGCCCACGGCCTCGCCACCGGCCGTCTGCTCGCCAGCGATGTCGGCCCCGATCCCGCCCCGCCAATCGCCGGCCGGATGACGGTTCCCGACCGGCCCGGACTCGGCTGGCCCGCGCCATGACGCCGACCGTCGCGCTGCAACTCTACTCCGTCGCTGAGGCGTGCCGACGCGACCTGCGGACGACGCTCGCCCATGTCGCCGCCCTCGGCTTCGGCGCGGTCGAGTTCGCCGGGTTGCACGGCCACGAGCCGGACGATGTGCGTCGTTGGCTGGACGAATCGGGTTTGACCGTCGCCGGGCTGCATGTTCAGGTGGCCGAGTTGCGCGACCCTGACCCACTCGCCGCGACGGCCCAAACGCTCGGCGCCGACCTCGTGATCCTCGCTGGCGTGCCCGGTTCAGACCGCTGGGTCGCCGCCGACTGGCTCCGACTGGCCGACACGTTGAACCGCGCCGCCGCCCGATTGTCGCCGCTGACCGTCGGCTATCACCTGCACGATGTCGAGTTTCTGCCGCTGCCAGACGGCGAGCGTCCGCTTGAGGTGCTGCTGTCGCGGCTCGATTCGGCGGTCGCGGTGCAGCTTGACACCGGCCAC
>JBBSVG010000757.1:0-1745 GCA_038233775.1 Bacteroidota bacterium
CCCCCCGGCGGGGGGCGGTTGTTCTGCGCTTTTGCTGTTCTGCTGTCGTTCTCTTGCCGTGAGCTGATAGCTGACGGCTGATAGCTGATAGCCGTCAGCATCCCTACTCCCCCAGCCGGATCAGGTCGATCTGGCTCAGGCGGCGGTCGAGTTGGGTTGAGATGAGCGCGGTGCCAGCGGTGAGCAGCAGTTGGCGCGACTCGAACGCCTCGGTCGCCGTCGCCCCGCCGCCGATCTGCGCGGCGAGCGTCAGTCGATAGGCAACGCGGGCCTGATCGTAGGCGGCTTGCTGGATCGCCTCGACCCGACGCAACCGGTCGATTTTGGCCCGAGCGGTCACTATTGCGACGGTTCGGCTGCGCTCGGCGCTGCGGAGTCGCGCCTCGGCGACCCGAACCGCCGCATCGCCCGCCGCGAGCCGAGTCGCCGAGACGCCCCACAGGCCAAGCGACCAATCGACCGTCACGCCGACCGAGCCGCCCAAATACAACCGACCGGGATCGGGCCGCTCGATCAGCGTCTGCCCGGTGCTCCACCAACCGGCGCTGGCGTCGAGCGTGACCAGCGGACGCCGTTCGAGTTGCACCAGCGCGCGGGCATTCCGGGCGACGGTCAGATCCAGCGCGGCCTGTTGCGTCTCGATGCTCGACGAGTCGCCCGGCGTCGGCAGCGGTCGGGACAGATCGGCCTCAACGCCGGTCGTGTCGAGCCGAAACGGCTCCTGTTCAGTGAAGCCGAGCAGCAGCCCAATCTGCCGCTCGCCGTCGGCCAGTCGGGTGCTGTCGTCGAGCACGTCGGCCCGTGCGGCGGTCAGTTCGACCTCGCGCCGGGCGACCTCGCTTGGCGAGCCGATCCCGCCGCGTTGTCGGCTGCGGGCGACGAGCGTTAGCTCGCGGGCCGTCTCGAACAACTCGCGGTGCAGCGCCAGCAGATCGGCGTCGGCCAACCGCTGCGCGTAGGCAGTCCGCAGACTCGCGCCCAACTCGCGCCGGAGCAATCGGCGGTCGAGCGTCCGACCGGCAACGTCGAGTTCGGCGCCACGAACGGCGTTTCGCAGCCGACCGCCGTCGTAGATCGGCAACCGGGCGACGACTTGGCCGAGCACCTCGCCGCCGTTCGAGGCCGCCGGATCGTAGCCTTTCAGCGGCGCGTAGGCCAGGCGACCGGCCAGCGCCAGAATCGGAAAGCGCCCCAACCGCGCCTCGACCAGCCGCGCGTTGGCCGCGTCCAGCCCGGCCGCCGCGCCGACGAGGTCGAGGTTCGCGCCGCCCGCATCGGCCCGAGTGAGCAGATCCGTCAGCGTGTAGCCCGGCCCGACCGGCGCGGCGCCTGTCTGCGCCCACGCCCGACCGCCGCCAAGCAGCCCGACGATCACCCCGACGACGATTCCCCGCATCCGCTCTCCTCTATCCCACTGCACCCAATCTACCAACGCGACCGTAAAGCGGGGATGAAAACGGAAGCGGTCAGCTATCAGCTATCAGCTCACGGCAAGAGAACGGAAGCGTTGGCGGTGGTGGCTCCGTTGTGGATTCGACGGGCTCACCACGAACGGAGCAACGGTCTTGAAAGTCAAGCGGAAACGACAAATCGGGTGGCGTCCCACGGTTGCTGGTGGCGGAGAATGGCCCCGAGCATGACGAGTAACTCGCGCATCACTGCCACCAGAGCCACTTTCCTCGGCTTGCCCCGAGCGAGAAGGCGCTGATAGAAGGCGCTCAGAACCGGATTGAATCGCGTCGCCA
>JBBSVG010000758.1:0-1732 GCA_038233775.1 Bacteroidota bacterium
CGACGACGGTGCGGCGCGGCTGTTCGACCCGTTCTCCGGCGGGCGACCGATCACCCGGTCGCAGTGTATCGCGCTGCTGTCACGCAACGGGATTCGGTTCGACCCGAGCTTCCTCTCGCCAGCAACCGACCGCGAGATCATCGCCCGGATGCTGCGCAACCTGATCGTCTTCTACACCGCCGACCACGACGAGACGCGGGTCGCCCGGCTGACGCGCTACCTGCACGCCGTCGATGGCACCGCCGCCACCGGCGAAACCGACGAAGCGCCCGGCGACGATTCGGGCTGGGACGACGAGGATGAGGCTTGACACTCCCACGACTGAAGCCGTGGGATTCTTCCTTCACAGAGAACTGCTGACCGAAGCCAGTCTGACGCTCTCTCCAGAAACGGTCTGCCCGACCGTGAGGATATTCAGCGCCGCGTTATGATCCCGATCCAGAGAGCATCCGCAGTCGCACAAGTGCCAGCGGTCGGCCAGCGCCTTCTTGACGATCTGCCCGCACGCCGAGCACGCCTGTGTCGTGTGGGCTGGATTGACCAGCACGACGCTGCGCCCGTACTTCTCGGCCTGACTTTGCATGATGCCGACGAACTGACCCCACCCCGCATCGTTGACGCTTCTGGCAAGCCGACCCCGCGACAGGCCGAGCACGTTCAGCTTCTCGGCTACGATCACGTCCGCTTTACGGCAGAGCATGAGCGCCGTCTTGAACTGGAAGTCGCGCCGACTCGCCGCAACCTTCGCGTGCAGCTTCGCCACCAAGAGCTTGCACGCTGCTCGGTGGCCGCTGCCCTTCTTTTTCCTCGCCAACTCACGCTGCCTACGGGCGAGCTTTTGCTCGACAGCCCGCAAGTGCCGGGGGTTGGCGACTTCCTCACCGCCCGAGTCCGTCAGGTACGACTTCAAGCCGAGGTCAATGCCGAGTTCGCGGCCAACGGTCGGCAGCGGCGTGGTCGGCACGTCGGCGCAGGCGAAGTAGACGTACCACCGGCCGCACCGATCCCGCTTGATCGTCACCGTCTTGATCGTCACCGTCTTGATCGTGCCGATGATGGCCCGGCTCAACCGGAGCTTGAAGCTCCCGATCTTCGCCAACGTCAACCGGTTCCCTGCGAGCTTCCAACCGGTCTGCTTGAACGTGATCGAGTTGAACCGATCCTTGTTCTGAAACCGGGGCGGACCCACCCGACGCTTGGCTTTCAAACCGGCGAAGAACGCCTGATAGCTCCGCTCCAGTTTTTCAGTCACACCCTGCAACACCTGACTGTTGATCTGCTGCAACTCGGGCAGTGCTTCCTTCAACCCCGGCAGTTCAGCCGACTGTTCTTTCAGCCCGACGCGGAGGCCCATCTGGTGCGCCGTCCTGCGCTGCTCCAGACAGGCGTTGTAGACCTGCCGACACAGGTAGAGTTGCCGGTCAAGCTGCGCGAGCGCGGCCTGACTGCCATTCATCCGATAGGCGTAGGTTCTTGTCATGTCAAGAGTTAAGGCAAGACAAATGCCACAACCACGACCACGGCCCGTTCGGGCCGAGACCTTATATCCCACGGCTAAAGCGCGTGGGTTTTACGGTCTTTTCTATAAAGACGAGGCCCGGGCGATGAACCCGGGCCTCGTTGCGTCTGCCGCCTCTGCCGTCGTCACGGCTTGACGTCCTTCGGCTTGCGGTCGCCGGGCGTTCTACGCTTGATGGGAGCCTTCGCCGCACCCGACGCTTTTCGCCCTGCC
>JBBSVG010000759.1:0-1729 GCA_038233775.1 Bacteroidota bacterium
CGACGCGACGCAGCGGTCGCAGATGTACACGTCGGGACCGGCGACCATGCTGGTCACCTCGGTGCTCGGCCGTCCGCAGAAGGAACAGCGGATGAGCCCGCCGTCGAGCTTGGAATCCATAAGCAGGGGCAACGCAATGGGGAGGGAATCCAGCACCCGAGGGCCAGATGGCGCCCTCGGGTCACAGCTTGTCGGGTCCGTCAGACCGGCATCGGCTCGCCAGCCCGCTCGTCGTGGAGCTGCGGCAGGGTGTTGCGTTGCAGCACGTCGTCGATCAGGCCGTAGGTCTTGGCCTCCTCGGGCGACATGTAGTAATCGCGCTCCGAGTCGCGCTCGATCTTCTCGTACGGCTGACCGGTGTGCTTGGCGAAGATCTCGTAGAGCTGCTTCCGCAGCCGGATGATCTCGCGAGCGTGGATCTCGATGTCCGTCGCTTGCCCGCCCAATCCGCCCATCGACGGCTGGTGAATCATGATCCGGGCGTTCGGCAGCGCGCTGCGCTTGCCAGCGGCGCCACCGGCCAGCAGGAACGCGCCCATCGAGGCGGCCATCCCCAGACAGATGCACGCCACGTCGGGCCGAACATACTGCATCGTGTCGTAGATCGCCAGCCCGGCCGAAACCGATCCGCCCGGCGAGTTGATGTAGAAATAGACATCCTTGTCGGGATCGCTGCTCTCGAGAAACAGCAACTGGGCGATCAGGATGCTGGCAACCCCGTCGTCGATGGGCGTGCCGACAAACACGATCCGCTCCATCAGCAACCGGCTGAAGATGTCGTAGCCGCGCTCGCCGCGACTGGTGCTCTCGACGACCATCGGGACCAGCATGGACTGCGGCTGCGGCGCCAGACCGGAGAGCGAGTTGCCGGTCCAGCCGAGCGGACCCGTGAGGGCCGACATCTGCGCGGCCGACGGGATGAGCGAGCCGGGGCGCTGAACGTGGGACTCGAAGGCGCGACGCTCGGCGCCGCCGAGGGTGGCGAGAAAATCGTGTGTCATATCGGTCAGATCCTCGAAAGATAGATGAACCGGGGGGTTACTGTCACGGACGGGACAAATCCCAACATCCATGCCCGGCGCCTGTCAGACCGACCGGCGCCCCGAGGCTCGTCAGTAGTGGTACGAGTACCGCCCGGTCGTGTAAGTCCCGGCCGACGGCTTGACCCGCTCGAACGTCCAGCCTCGGACCCGCGTCGTCACGCAGCGGACGGTTTTCGCGTCCAGATTGCCCCGGTTGACGATGTTCACCGCCGAGACGTTGCCCTCGGGCGTGACGTTGATCGTCAAGGAAATCTCGCCGCTCGCGGTCGGGAAGTCACGCTTGTAGGTCTCCAGACACAGCCGCACGTCGCGGTCGTGCCGGTTGGCGACGGCCTCGATCTCGCCCTCGGTCCGGTTGTCCCGCAGCCCGGCCGTGCTCCGGTCGGAGTGCGTCGTCGCCGGGGCGTCGTCGTCGCCACCGGAAGACGTGCGGCGGCGTGGCTGCCGGTTGGCGGCGCGGTCTTTTGCCGCTTGAGCCGCGTCGTAGGCGGTCTGGATGGAGTCGTTGCGCCGCTGCTGCTGGGCGGCGAGCAAGGCCATCATCGCCCGGTAGCGCCGGGCGCTGTCGGCGGTGATCGTGTCGCCCCGGTCCGTCACGAACAGCGACTCGCGCGGCACCGTCTCGACGGCCACAGGAACCGGCGTCTTGCGGCAGCCGGAGCAACCGGAGCCGATCCCGCCCAGCA
>JBBSVG010000760.1:0-1721 GCA_038233775.1 Bacteroidota bacterium
GTTCATCGCCAACCACGGCGCCCCGCCCCGGCTCGCCAGCACGGTCAGCAGCCGCTTCTGCTCGGCTTCGTTCATCCCCGCCCACATCTCGCCGACGTTCGCCATCTCGCCGACGTGGGCGAACCTTTGGGCGCAGAAGCCCATCATCCGCCCAAAATCGGCCTCGCTCTGCCGCTGCCGGTCTTTCAACTCGTAGAGCGTCGTCACGCCGACGGCGCTGAGCATCGCGTGGCCGACCCCAGCCAGCAGCCCGAGATCGGGCACGCCGCCCGGCGCGAGCGGACGGAACTGACCGCCCTCCTGCAACCCGTAGAACCGCTTGTAGAACCCTTCCGGAGCGAGCGAGACATAGACCTGATGCGTCTCCGTCTTGCCGAAGATCTTCAGCCGCTCTTCCGCCCGCTTCCGCTGGTCCTCCCACTGGTCGCGCAGCAACTCCAGTTGCCAACTCAACCCGGTGCGCTTGATCGTCTTGACGCCGGTCGGGCTGGTCTCCTCGACCGTCCGGCCGATGAAGGTGATCAGCTCGTCGCAGACCCGCGCCGCTGCCCGGTTGGCGACCGAGGCGACCTGAGACTGCAAGTAAACGGTCGCCCGCTCGGTCAACAGCGTGGTGCCGACCTTGACCGAGTAGCCGCTCCGTTCGCTCTGCAAGATGCGGTCGAGGGCGGCGAGGAAGCGGGCGGCCTCCTCTGCGCCGTCTCGGGCCGTAGCGGCGTCGCGGAGGAACTCCTCGCGCCACGACGGCAGCACGGTCATGCTGAACACCCGCAGATACTCGAGCGCCCGGTGAATCCGATGCACCGGCGAGGCCAACCAAGCGGCGACCATCTTCTCGACGGTCGCTTTGGCCTGATCGATGGCCCGGTGGACGTTCGTTCCGGGACGAATCGCGTCCTCCTTCTCGTGCGCCCCAATCGTCCGCCGGGCGACGCCCCAACCGGCCGGGTCGGCGTCGGCGCGGCGGAGTAGTTCATCCAACCGCCGCTCGACCGAATTGTGGGCGGTCAGGGCGCTGCGCGGATCGGCCAGCGTGTCCTGCGCCCACGAGTGGATCGTCGTGTCGAACGAGCGGCCGTCGGTTTCGGCCAGCGTCACGGCTGAGAGGATCGTCTGCCGGGTCAGCTTCGCCTCGGGCAGCAGTTTGCCGACCAAGTGTTGCTGCGCGTCGGGAATCCCGCCGTCGCCCGAGCCGAGCCATGCGCCGAGCAGATCGACGAGCAGGTTCGCCCCGCAGGCGTGCAGCACGCTCTCTTTGGGCACATAAAGCTTGCTCAAACCAAACGAGGAGTACCGCATCGGGAACTGCTCGCGGTACACCTCTTGACCGAGAGCGTCCTTATGATGGTAGTCGAGCTGGTTGGCGATGTTCTTCTCGACGTTCGACCGGGCGCTGGCGATGGCGTCGGCTATCGGCCCGACGGCGAATGACAGGTACAGCCGCTCGGCGACCATGTCGAACAGATCGCCCTTCTGCTCCGGCGCCACGGCCGGAGCCGAGTTATCGGGCTTGTTGTCGATGAAGAAGCAGGTGTTGAAAGCCGGGTGCGGGATGTTCCGCAACTGCTCGTCGGTCGCCCACCTGGCCGGGAAATCGTGTCGCGAGTGGTGATCCAGCTCCTTCAGCGCCGCGTAAGCATTGACATAGACATCGTCGGTCGACCCGCCAAGGTTGGGCTGGTAGAACAGCGTCGGCAGGAACAGGTAGCCGGTGATTGAGA
>JBBSVG010000761.1:0-1721 GCA_038233775.1 Bacteroidota bacterium
ACCGCCCAGACTCTCGGCGTAGAGCGCTTCCGAGTACTCAGCGAACCCTTCGTGCAGCCAGAAATCCTTCCAATTGCGGGCCGTGACGAGGTTGCCCCACCACTCGTGCGACAGTTCGTGGAAGTGCAGCCAATCGAATCCGGCCGGGTTGCTCTTGAACTTGTCGCCGTACGCGATGATGGATTGATGCTCCATCCCGAGATACGGCGCCTCGGCGACGCCATACTTGTCGGCTCGGAACGGGTACGGTCCGAAGCGCTGCTCCAAGAAAAACAGGTGCTTTAAGAATCCCGGAATGCTCGCCTCGGCTTCGGCGGCGTGCTCGGGCAGGATGTAGAACGCGACCGGGAACCGCTCGCCGTACGGGTTGACGTACTCGGGGCGGAAGACGGTGTACGGCGCGATGTTCAGCGTCAGATCGTAGTTGTTGATCGGCGTCGTGACGGCCCAGTTGAAGGTCGTCGTCGAGTCGGCGTTGTCGTGCTGACCGCGCAGCCGGCCGTTGGCGGCGACCGTCAGGCCGCTCGGGACCGTCACATTGAGCCGAACCGAATCGGGCTCGTCCGACGGCTGATCTTTGGTCGGCCACCACAGATCGGCGCCCTCGGTCTGACACGAGACGCCTATCCACGGCCGACCGTCGGCGGTTTTGGCCCAAGTGAAACCGCCATCCCAGGGTGGGTTTTTGGCGACTCTCGGCATCCCGGCGTAATCGACGGTCAGCTCGACCGACCGGTTCGCCGGTACCACACCCGGCAGGTCGATCCAGATGCGCCCGCCCGGTCGCCGCTCGAATCGGAGCGATTTCCCATCGACTGAATGCACAGCCGAAACGGTGTACACGCTGTCCAGATCGAGCACGACCTGCCGCAGCGGCGCGACGGTTTTCGCCCGCATCGTCAGCGCCCCGGAGATGCTTTTGGCGACCGGATCGACGCGAATGTCCAGATCGTAGCTCGTCACGTCGATGGCGGCCTGTTCAGGCGGCATCGGGACGCCGCTGTCCATCGTCCGCACGACGGCCGGAGCCGAGCCGGCGGCCTGAGCGTGGGCCAGCGAAGCAACGAACAGCAGCGGCACGGCGAGGGCAAAAGCGCGCATAGCGGGGTTCAGTAAGGGTTGAGCGGGTCGTCGGCGCGAAGCGGACGATCCATCAGCAGGCGATGATCGGGATCGATCTCGACCCGAGTGCCGACGCGGAGCGGCAGTTCTGCCCGTCCACCGGGCATTTCGACGCGGACGGTTTTGCCGTCGATTCGCAGCGGAACGGGCATCGGGAATGCCAGATCGCGCGGTTCGGTCCAGCGCAGCCGCAAGATATCGCCCGAGGGGTCGTCCCACCGCTCGACCGTCAACTGCGGCAGCTTGGCCCGGCGAGTATAGACCTCGAAGAACCAATCGGCCGAGCGGCCCGAGGCGTCACGAACGGCTGCGGCGAGGCTGTCGGTCGTGACCGAGCGGAAACCGGGCGCGGTGTAGCGGTGGAGCGCGGCGAAAAACAGCGAATCGCCGAGCATCCAGCGCATCGAGTGCAGCGTCCACGCGCCTTTGTACCACGCATCGGCGCCGACGGTGCGGGCCATCGTTTGGCGCGAGGTCGGGTTGCGCGGCGCCATCGGCTGCCGGTTGCCGAAGCGAAACCGCAGCCCGTTCATGTGCCGCCGGAAGGCCGAGCCGCCGTCGGTCTGCTCGATGTTGAGCGCGACGGCGTACTCGGCGAA
>JBBSVG010000762.1:0-1719 GCA_038233775.1 Bacteroidota bacterium
GCCGTTGCAGGTCGGCGAGCGCGGTCAGCGGCGCCTCGATGGACCCCTCGCTCGCGCCGTGTCCGTCCCCCATGATGCGTAAGTTGACGACATCCATCACGTCGCGCCCGAGATGGCGCAGGTTGTCGTGGACCGCACTCGTCAGTTCGGCCGGGGCCATCGCCGGGTTCCACGACTTGTTCTTGCCCCGCACCGCGCCGATCTTGGTCACGATCACCAGCTCGTCGCGGTAGGGATGCAGCGCTTCGCGGATGATCTGGTTGGTGACGTGCGGACCATAATAGTCGCTGGTGTCGATGTGATTGATCCCAAGCGCGACAGCCTCACGCAGCACGGCGACGGCGGCAGCGGGATCGCGAGGTGGCCCCCAGACGCCGGGTCCGGCAAGCTGCATGGCGCCGTAGCCCATCCGGTTCACCGTCAGTTGGGAGCCGGGAAACGTGAACGTCCCGCCGAGCGGGTGTTGATCGGTCATAGCAGGTTCAGAGATTGGATGAAAAGCGGATTCTGTCGTCTTTACGGTTGGCCTCCGATCACCGACTCAACGCCTCTCGACAGGCGTGACGTCCGCGTCATAGCGCTCCTGAACGGTTATTGGTTCCCCGGTGGCGGTAAAGCGTCGGCGGGGTCCGTTCGCGGCCATGTCCACGCATACCAGCCGATCAGCGCCGAAAGTACCACCTCGATGATCCCGAGGAAGAGATAGAACAGCCACGCGCCCGGCAACGTGACCAGCATCACGAGCGTGTAAATCGCGCCCAATATGAGGTTCGCCCAGCGGTTCACGGTCGGCTTCAGCAGCAGCGACAGGACGACCATCAGGCTGGGCACCGCCATCAGCGCAGCGGTTCCGAGCAACACGCCCTGCGTCGTCGGTCCCAGCGGACCCATCTTCCCGTCGAGCATGGTTTGCAGCGTGCCCGGCTGATAGAGCCCGAAATAATCGCCGTAGATGTAACAGAACATCAGGCTCGCCCACAGCGCCGAGAGTTTCAGCTTGACGTGGATCTTCATGTCGGACAGCGCGTTGCGACCCGTCATCGTCGTCTCCTTGACCTCATTCGCTCCGAGCCCGGCGGACACCGACCAGCAACAGCCACAGGCAAATCCCGATCTCGCCGACCGCTGCCGGTAGCAGCGCGTAGGTCGATACGACGCTATCGTCATAGTGCGGGACGAGCAAGGTGCCGAACACATCGACGACGTAGCCGAGTCCGCCGAGCATCAGCAGCACGCCCAGCACCCTCGGCAGAAACCGCGATGTCATCACCAGATAGCCGAACGGCAGCAGCCAGAGTCCCCAGAACAGGCTCGTGACCAGGATTCCGTTGTGATAGGCGTCGAGCGACCGTTGGACGGTATAGAGGCGCTCCGGGGTCCACGTCGGGGCATCGGCCAGCAGCGACAGCACCTCCAGCCGAGGGATCAGGCTGACCAGCGCGACCGGGACGCTGACGACGGCGAGCGCCACCATCAGCACGGCGACGGGCGGGTTCACCGGCCGCAGCAACCGAAACAGGACGAGCGGCAGCAGCAAGAACGTGACTTGCTCGACCAGGAAAGCAGCGATGCCGAAGCGGAACAACGGCTCGGATGCCGCGATTTTGCCCACCGTCACGGCCACATCGCCGTGACCGCTGAGCTGCGAGGGAACGTAGGCGAGGCTGAAAATACCGGTCAGCACGACGACGAGGTACAGCCCTCCAGCCAGCCGACTGA